>JAFRCB010000103.1 GCA_017404585.1 Lachnospiraceae bacterium | reverse complement strand
TGTGATGGCCTGGCGGATCCACCACGTAGCATATGTGGAGAACTTGAATCCCTTGCGGTAATCGTACTTCTCGACAGCCTTGATAAGACCGAGGTTTCCCTCCTGGATCAGGTCGAGGAACAGCATTCCGCGGCCAACATATCTCTTAGCTATGGATACAACAAGGCGCAGATTGGCCTCAGCAAGTCTCTGCTGGGCGCGTTTGCCTTCTTCGCCGCCGAGTTCCATTTGCTTGGAAAGCTCGATCTCCTCCTCAGCTGTGAGAAGGGGCACTTTTCCTATCTCCTTGAGGTACATGCGTACAGGGTCCTCAATGGAAACACCTTCGGGGACGGACAGGTCGATCTTTTCGACGTCGATTTCCGCATCGGCGTCATCCTCGATCGAAGCCTCATCGTCATCTGAAAGCAGAAGTACCTCATCCTCGCGCACTGTGTCCTCCATGCGAAGGACGTCTACGCCGTTGGCTTCCAGAAAGTCGAGCACTTTCTCAGCATCCTCAGCGGTAAACTCCATTCCCTTGAAGTTGTCACCGATTTCTGAGTAGTTGAGAACATTCTTCTTAGTCTTGGCTTTCTGAAGAAGCTCTGTCAGTTTTTCTGCGAAATGTACCTCACGTTCTGTCATTTGTTTTTTCTCCTCATAAACTTTATCAACAGGTTCCTATACTGGCCGTTTTTTGTCGGCCGAATCCCGCGACATGTCCCGCGAGCAGGACTCAAATTATCAGGTGTCATTTGCAAATGGCAAATGCAGCACCTTTCCGCCCCTCCTGAACTCCTCCATCCGACGTTTCTGATTGATAAGCTCGGTGAGCTCCTCAGGATTTTTGCCGTCCCATACTTTCATCCTCGCATCGTTGCTTTCCTTCATCAGTCGGTAGACCGTGTCCGTGAATGCCTTCTCCTGTTCGGCGGCGGATGACACAGGAATGTTCGTGTGGAAGAGCTGAGCGGCCTGTGTCTGTTCCTCAGCGTCTATGAACAGGTTGACGAGAGCAGCCTCACTGACTCTACCCTCCTTTATCTGTTCATACAGACCTTCGGCAATCTTTCTGCAGAGCGGATCGGAAAACTCCTCTGGTCCTATGTAGGCCTTCGACTCGCTGTAAGCCTCAGGGTAATTGGCAAGATACGTGAGCATCAGCTTCTGGGATGTGACCATCCCGGTATCCTTCTTTTCCCTGATGACCCGGCGCTCACCGCTCACCGGCTCGGTATACCTCTCGGCAGGTGTGCCCGCCATTGCCATGCGGACCACCATTTTTCGAAGACCGTCGGCGGAAAAGCTGTAGCGCCTTGCTATAGCTTCAATGTAGTTGTTCCTCTCGAGCTCCTCAGGAAACTGCAGAAGCATTCTGGCCACGTCTTTCTGGAAGTTCGTTCGTTCAGCCGGATCGTCCAGTCTGTATTTCGAAGCTGTATCCTCGACCTCATACATGAAAGCGTTCCTCGCTCCCTCAAGCCGCTCCTTCAGGGCGGAAGCTCCTAAGCCCTTGATGAATTCATCCGGATCCTTATAAGGGCTCAGGTCGACAACTCTCGAATCGATGCCTGCATCCTTGAGGATCGGTATAGCCCGGAGAGCTGCCATCTTTCCGGCATTGTCGGAGTCGTAGAGGAGGAGTACGCTGCTCGTATATCGCTTAAGCAGATTGGCCTGCTGCGGTGTGAGCGCGGTTCCGAGCGATGCCGCAGCGCAGTCAAATCCGGCCTGATGCATGGAGATTACGTCCATGTAACCCTCGCAGAGGATTATGTAGTTTCTTCTCGTTGCCCTCGCAATATTGAGGCCGAACAGGTTGTTCCTCTTATTGAAAACGGTCGTCTCCGGTGAGTTGAGGTATTTTGGCTTTGCGTCTCCCATGACCCGGCCGCCGAATCCGATGACTTTACCTCTTACGTCGGCGATCGGGAACATGACTCTGTTCCAGAACTTGTCCATCGCGCCGCGCTTTTCATCAAATGTAAAAAGCCCTGTCTCCGCCAGCAGCTCATCCGAGTAACCTTTGTTCTTAAGATACGAATAGAGGCGTCCGGTCCTGCCTGAATATCCTAGACCGAACTTTTTTATTGTCTCGTCGGAAAGCCCTCTCTCCCTCAGGTAGTTGAGTCCGATCTCCCCTTCTTTATTCTTCAGCAGATAATAGTAATAGGCAGCGGCCTTTTTATTGATTTCAAGCAGCTGTGCCTTCTTATCTGCCTGAGCCTGAGCTTCTTTGGAATATTCGATTTGAGGCAGAGTTATATGGGCGCGGTCAGCGAGCGCCTGAAGCGCTTCGAGGAAAGTCATGTGATTGTATTCCATCATGAATGTGATCACATTCCCTCCCGCGTGGCAGCCGAAGCAGTAATACATCTGCTTGGTCCGACTGACCGAGAAAGACGGCGTCTTCTCGTTGTGGAACGGACATAACCCTGTATAATTGTTTCCGGATCGCTTCAGTCGGACGTTTTCGCCGATGACATCGACGATGTCATTTGCAGAACGTACTTCTTCGATCAGTTCATCAGAATATCTCAATGTATTTTCGTACCCTCACGGCTTGTTTCAGAGGCGGCTGACTTTTAACTGCTTATGTTAAGGTTTATGCCTCCGATCATGTCGGCTCCGTTTCTTACTATAGTTTGCTCCAGGACTTCGGTATGAAGATCTCGCGGAACTTCATCATCGAGTACTGGTCGGTCATACCGGATATGTAATCACAGACCACTCTTTCCGGGGCTTCGCCCTTCTCCTCTATCATTCGATAGTAATCTATCGGCATCTTGTCCTGATTAGAAATATAATACCCGTAGAGTTCCCTGACCATGAGCTCGGCTTTGATTTCCTCGCCCTTGGCAGCGGCGTTCGTGTAGAGATTTTCGAACATGAACTTCCGGAGATCTTTCATGGCCTCGCCGATTGCGGGAGACATTTCAACCTTTCCCATACCGGAAGACGTGTTCACGATGTCGTGTACAAATGTATTCAGCCGCTCTCTCGTCGAATGCCCCAGCAGATCGCGCAGATCCCCGGGAACGTCGTTCTCGTTCAGGATTCCCGCCCGGATGGCATCATCCATGTCGTGATGGATGTAAGATATCTTGTCACAGAGCCGGACGATCTGTCCTTCAAGCGTCGCCGGATGACAGGATGTACCGTGGTTTCGGATACCGTCGCGCACCTCCCAGGTGAGATTCAATCCCCTGCCGTCCTTTTCCAGCTTGTCAACGATGCGGAGACTCTGCTCACTGTGCCTGAAGCCTGACGGGCATGCTTCATTCAGAGCGCGCTCTCCCGCATGGCCGAACGGGGTGTGGCCGCGATCGTGACCGAGAGCGATGGCTTCGACCAGGTCCTCATTCAACATGAGGCACCGTGCGACCGTTCTTGAAGTCTGTGATACTTCCAGCGTGTGCATCATACGAGTGCGGTAATGGTCACCCTGCGGAGCGAGAAAGACCTGGGTCTTGTCCTTAAGTCTTCGGAACGACTTGCAGTGGACGATTCGATCGCGGTCCCTCATGTAGCAGGTCCGTATGTCACACTCCTCCTCGTTCATTAACCTTCCGCGGGTCCTCGCGGCATATGAGGCATGGGGATCCAGTGTGATTATCTCCCTTTTTTCAAGCTCTTCTCTTAACTGCATGTCATGCGGCCTCACTGCCGGATACAAGGGAAGTGACGGCTTTTTCCGTCTGAGCCCACTTAATGATAGTTAATGTCCGCCTGAATCCAAAGCATTTCAGAGCGGACAGCAGTGACCATAATATAAAACAGATCGGTTTCATTCACCGAACAGGAAATTTTCGTGTTTTCAAAAGTAGTTTTCCGCAAAAAAAGTCTAAATCCTTTTTTTGCGGAAAATTTTTCGAATCATTTTACACAATTTTTACGGTGGGTGTCAGGCATCTGTTCTGCCTGACATTTACTGTGTTTTTGATGCAGAACAGCTGTTCTGAATGACACATTTCTGTGTTAATGAACACAAATAATGGCATATTATTTAAATTCTATTTGGATTTCCGGATATTCCTCCGTTGTCTCAGAGCACATCCATCGAAGCGCTTCAACGTATCCCTGCATGTTCGGAGCAGTCTCAGAAGAATTTTCAAATATGATTTCAGTGCCATCGGCACACTCTGTCAGAACGTCATGCAGTGCGTCAAGATTGTTGCCGTAGTATTCCGGTACGGGAAGACCTCTGCGGATTCTTTCATGGATCTCAGCGCGGCTCTCTGCTCCGTATAGATCAATCGTGTATGTCATAAATCCGCCTCCTTATCACGCTTCTCCATAGAGGAGCTC
>JAFRCB010000102.1 GCA_017404585.1 Lachnospiraceae bacterium | reverse complement strand
GGGACGGTTCTTTTCGCGTGGATTTTTTCACGCGAAAAGAACCGTCCCCGACGCGTCATTTATAGAATCGATACAACATGATGGCTACCTGAAGCCTCGTGCTCTTCTCAAGCGGGCCGTACCTCTCTTTAGAAAAGCCCTTCACGATGCCGGCGCTCACAGCCCAGGCGATAGCCTTCTTGACATTGGCTGTGCAGCCCGAAATATCCTTGAAAGTCACCGCTTTCAGCTGCGCCTGTGTAACTGCAGGCGCACCTGCGGCTCGGTAGACCATGATCGCCATGGAATCGCGGGTGATATGGTCATTCGGTCTGAACGTGCCGTCGGAATAGCCTTTAATGATGCCCGCGTTCACGGCCCAGGCGATAGCCTTCTTGGCTGTCGCGCTGCAGCTCTTTATATCAGGGAACCTGACTGCCGACAGCATGGCGTTCGTCACGGTCGGAGCCCCCGCTGCCCGGTACATGAAGATTGTGAAATCCCGGCGCGTGCAGTTCTTCTTCGGACCGTACGTCACACCGTTATACCCGAGACTGATTTTGCGGTCAGCAAGCCAGCAGACCGAGGTGAACTCAGTCGCGGTGGAATTGGCCCGTGTCACGTCATTGAATACGACCTTTACCTTTCTGGACACGCTGATCGATCCATCCGGCGTCTTGGCGGTGATCGTCGCCGTGCCGTAGGTCTTACCGGTCACGAGACCGCTGCTGCTCACCGTCGCAACAGCTTTGTTCGAGCTGCTCCATACGAGACTCGACGCTAAAGGATAGGTTCCTCCGGATGTCGTCTTCGCCTTCAGCTGATAGTGGAGAGCGTCGGTATGTTGACCCCGTCTTTCTCACTGAGCGTAAATTTGTCAGGCTTCAAAATGGTCATGGTCGCGGTCAGATCATAAAAGCTCTCCTGATCGTATCCCTTCGGAGCGCGGAAATGGGCAGTCACGACGTACGTCCCGGGGTCCTTTTTGTTATTATTGTCATATGTGACCCGGACAGCGTCCGACTTATTCTTTACCTCAAGGCTGTGATATTTTCCGTCATAAACAAATGTCTTATCTTCGAACTGCATACCGCAGCTCGTGGTGAGACCTTCTAAGGCCGCAAAGTCATAGACCCATGCTCCGTTCTTCCACGTATAGTAGCTCCAGACAACGGCCACGAGCAGCCCTTCGCCCTCATTTCTTGCGGTCAGCACCTGTCTCAGCATCTTGATGTAGGAGTCGACCTCTGCCTGGGTAGGCTCATCTCTCGCTGCCAGAATATTTTCAAAGAGATCCGTATTTGTCTCTCCGGTTACGACAATGTGTCCCTTGGGTTCTCCTTTAAAGACAAAACTTTGAAGATCGACACCGCCGGCATAAATCGTCCCGTCCACGGTCAACTGAATCGGGTCATTCGATCCCCAGGCTGACAGGATCGGAGTATTCAGAGTTCCGTATACCTTAAGTGTGTCCTGGGAACTCAGGCTCACGCCATCGTACACATTGACCACGGCAAACAGCGGTATATTGATATTGCCCTCAAGCTCTATGAAATCTACAGCCTGCTCGGTTGTCGCTGAATTCTTAAATCTGTTATCCCTTGTAACCAGCTGATGATTCCGGGTCGTCCAGGTCGCCGACACATTTTCCGCGGAGATCCAGGTTGTCTTCCCATAGATGTCCCTCAGCCCCACTCTGATGATTTTGAAATTCTTACCGGTCACATCCTCGTCTCTGTCAAGATAGACAATGGATTTGAACGTCCTGCCGTTATCAGACGTCACTTTGTATTGTTCGAGCTCGATCTCGTCGCCATTTGCATTTTCAAGATCAAGCTCGACTTCGGCCAGCTTATACGCGTTGGTGTAGTTGACTGTGAGCGTTACCGCCTGCTGGGATGCAAATGTCGTCAGCGACAGCTTCACCTCACTCACCGTCGGCACTGAATCGTTCCGGAGATAGCCGACAGTAGTCTGCTTTCCACTTTGGTTGGCCACCTGCAGATAATACGTGCCGCCTCGAAGCTCAAAGCACCTATCCGAACCGCTCACCTCTCTGTTCGTATCCGTGTACAGACGAATGTAGGCATTATTTTCCGAAGTATAGAAACAATAGTCCTTGGGTATCTCAATCTGCCAGCCGTCCCCACTTTCATAGACGGGCTCAATGACCACCTTATAGAAATACGAGGTATCTGCCGGCTGGGTCTTGTCCGCGTTGGCAGACAGTGTGCCCGCCACATACTTGCGGGTCGTCAGAGTGACTGTGAAAGAATCGTTAATTCTGACCTGCCCTTTCCCCGGGATGGAGTAATCGGTTCCGGGAACTTCAAATTTCACCTCATGAAGTTCACCCTCATCATCAATTGTCGGTCCTTCGAACCAGTAATCGATGCGTCCTTTGTCATACTTTTTGGTCTCCGGGATCACGGATGACACAATCATCCCCTTTGTTTGCGACAAAATCAGCTTTCCGTCCCTTACTTCCTGTTTGTCAAAACTGACCTCAGCAAAGTCTTCTTCTGTAAAGCGCAGGTCGAAGGAATCGATTGTCTGCCATTTGCTCGTACTCAGAATCGGAATCTCAGCTGTCACGAAGGCGTGATCCTTGCTGTAAGTGACACTGACATTTGCATTCTTAAAATCGAGCACTGTCGCGATCCAGTCATCCTGCGCCTGGTAGGACTCTATTTTGAGCGCAGCCCCGGTGCAGCCCGAATTCTTTGCCTTTATATAAATAGTTGTACCCTTGTCCAGATGAACACCATCAATAAAATAGTCGCCGTACTCATCTTCATAGAGGGCGGTCAGCTTCGTCATATTTCCGTAGCTGTCCATCAGATAGGATTCAAGCAGGAACGTCTCATAGACATAGGAAGTGAAGCTCAGGCGGAATGCGTAATCTCCGGCCTTTGCAGCCTTGTAGGAATACCAGTGCTCTTTGCTGTCCTTCGGAATCGAGATCTTTGTCGTGATCGGCGTGATCTGTTCATCCACAGAGATGCCGCCCTCACTCTGCCAGCCGGTGCCGTTCCATATGTAACACGCATTTGCTGATCCGAACGGATAGAATCGCAGCTTTTTGCTCTTGTCATCCGGCTCCATGCGTCTCAGGAAAACAGCAGCATCAGTACTTTCGGGAAGTTCCTGAATGAGGTTATCATAGAGGAGTACTTTTCCACTTGACCCGAAAACAAGCTGCATCAGCCCATCCGTGCCAAAGTTTCCGTAAATCGTACCGTTGACATAGATCGGCGCCGCGCACTTTGAGATAGTGCCAGCTCCGACAGTGATTCCTTCGGGGATCGTAATGCTTCCGCCGTCATAGTTTTTCAGATAGGAGAAACTGGCCACAGTACCCGCCGGGAGAGAATCCAGAAATTCCTGGAACGTTTTTACGTAGAATGTATCCAGACAGTTCCGGAAAGGAGCCAGCTGCGTACTTGTTTTATATTCATACTCATTTCCGTCATATTCCACGGACACACTGGTGAGACGATAATTTCCCCAACTCTTTATTTCGTCATCATAATCAAACAGGCGGAGAGTCAGAGTCCACAGCCCGTTCTGGTCCTTCTGCTGATCATCCAGAACAAAATTGCTCGTGTGCGCGTAATCCCCCGTTGGATTGGTCTCGGTAAATATAATCCAGACGTCGTCAAACTCCTGCGCCGTCAGCGTTGTTCTAAGGACCAATTTTACCGAATCATCGATGTAATCATCATTCTCGTCCCAATAGCTCCGACGGAAACTGGGGTCGCCGCTGACAAAGTACAAAAATGTATCATTGGACAAGGTCATGCTCTTGACCGGGAATGCGGGGGCGGCGGAGACATTCTCCTCATCATCAGCCGCTTCATCAGCCTGCTCGATGGCGATGTCGGGGCCTGTGGGGACCTG
>JAFRCB010000101.1 GCA_017404585.1 Lachnospiraceae bacterium | reverse complement strand
GCGACAAGCTGCACATAGAATTCCCTGACATCGAAACCGGATATGTTTTCCCTGTTCAGGTCAATCATGTCCGCATGAGATATGCCTCTTGGCAGATCCATGTCGAGGAAGGCATATTTCGTGCCCCAGGCAAATGACCCCTCCCCCACAAGCCCGTCATTCCTGCCGTCGAATAATTTGACGATCGGATAGGTGAAGTTCAAGGGGAATTTTCCCGAAGTGGCTTTCTTCTGAACTGAACCGACCCACTGGTAGACGACAGCAGGGCTGTCGGGAGTGGTGTCATTAAATCTGCCGCATGCTGAGGCGGTCAGGTCTTTGACAGCGGAAAGAAAATCGGGATTGATATCCCCGAGCTTCGAAGCTGCGGCATTGTATTTTCTCGCGACTGCGAGCTGGGCAGCCTCTGGAATTTTGTTCAGGAAATAATCTGCAAATTCACACCCTCTGTGAGGCGTGTTGATCGTCGTGAGGGAGGCGATGTACTTCCCCGCGGATGTGTGCGCGATGGCGGCCCGGGTATCCAGGCCGCCCTTTGAGTGCGCAATGACGTTCACTTTCTCACAGCCTGTCTCCCGGACTATATCCAGAATTCGTTTTTCCAGTTCTTTCGCGCTGTCAGCCACTGCGGCCGCGCTGTTGTGCTTCCCGTAGTGGATGACGGCTCCGTTCTTTTTCAGCTCTCCCGGGATCCGTCCCCAATAATTCAACACTTCGAAGTCCCTGAAGAAAACTCCGTGTACCAGCAGCAGAGGGTACTTCGTCCTGCAGATCTGCTGACTCTTCCTGCTCTTGTTGAGATTATATTTTTCTGTTTCAGTGCGTATCTCGCTGCCGCAGATGCGTACGATTTTGAGCAGCATGATAATATTTGCAAATGGGACCCAGCCAAGCGCACTTCCCAAAATACGCTGCTTGAGACCGAGCTGGATCGATGAGATGTACACGAGCACGATTCCGATCCAGAAAATGCACACCTCTATGAGGGCAAGAACAGCCACGGCGGCAATCCAAGGCGCATAGGATTCCGGCCGCTTAAGGATGAACGCGGCGACAAGAATAAAGTCTAATATAAGCAGGGCTATAAAGAATTTCAGCAGTGCGGTGCCCGCTTTGAGCAGGCGGATGTTTTTGGCCATGCGTTTCTCCTCATTCCCACTTCGCAGTCGCCAGAATATCTTTCCAGATTTTTGTGCTCTCCTCTTTAAGCTCTCTTCGCATATAGATGTGCAGATAGTAGAGGACTTTGTTGTGCTTGACTACACAGGTCTCTCCGTGCATGGCGATACCCTGTGCTTCGTACTCGTAGCTGAAGCCGGGAGCTTTCTCCCCGCCAATTTCCTCGGCAAATGTCTCACGAAATTGGAAGCCATACGGCTGCATCGCCTGACTTATGGTTTTCTGCGAGTTGTCGGCAGCGTCCTTGGCGCTGACGAGCAGTGCTGGAAAGAGACCGAGTTCTTTCCAGCCGATGGAGATAATTATATGCTCTTCCTGAGCTGTAAGGCACACGCCCGGACCATCTGCAAGCATATTCAGTTTTTGGCGTTCGTCATTATCCATAACGTGGAAGCCGTCAGGAAATGACAGACTCAGTGTGTTGTTGAAATGTCTCTGCGTAGCCATAGTGCGTCCTCCATACATTTGCAATATTCACTGCGGGCAATAAAGCTGCGTCTCTTATTATCATCAGGCTGCGGACTCCAAGGGCTCAGCCTCTATAACTGCCTTGATGCTTTGCCTCCGTCGCGGCAGTCAACTGTCTTCTGGTGCTCCAAAGACGCAGTCTCTGTAACTGCCCTGACACCAATGCTTTCTCTATGGTTCCATTTTATCAAAACGATACACTATAAGCAAATTATGAGAGGGACATTATTCGAAGGCTGCACTGTCCCTTGGCTCATGAGAGGGACGTTATTCGAAGGCTACTCTGCTCCTTGGCGAGAATTGCATACGGAAGAGCCTCAACGAGGAGGCGCTATGGAAAGCTTTGCAGAGGCGGAGAACCACTTGTCAGAGAGTGCGATTATGTTAAAATATTAGTAGGCAGTAGAAAATAGTTGATCGCCGCCCCCCTTTGACAAGGGGCTCATCGGATTGATTAAAGAAAAAGAGTAACAGTTCAGACAGGCGGTTCATGAAGCCGGGGTACATGTCTGAAATGTTACAAAAAAATATTGCGGTGAAATAGCGGTATAGGAGGTGAAAAGCATGCCACTACTTACAGGATATATGGTTCCGCACCCGCCGATCGCTGTCGCGGAAATAGGGCGCGGAGAAGAAAAAAAGATACAGGCGACGCTCGATGCATTTGATGCAGTCGCCGCTGACATTGCGGCGCTGAAGCCCGACACAATCATAGTCACATCCCCTCATTCTGTCATGTATCGCGACTATTTTCATATTTCACCCGGAAAGAAAGCCCTGGGCAACCTCGGCAGATTCCGTGCGCCGCAGGCCCAATTCGAGCAGGAGTACGACACAAAACTTGTCGCAACGATAGAGGAACTGTGCGACAGGCAGCGTTTCCCTGCCGGAACGATGGGGGAAGTGGACAAATTCCTTGATCACGGAACTATGGTACCCCTCTATTTTGTCAATAAGAGATATAAAGGCTATAAGCTGGTCCGGATTGGTCTGTCTGCGCTTCCGCTTGAGCTGCACTGGCAGTTCGGTCAGATCATCAGGAACGCGATCGACCGCCGTGGAGAACGTGTTGTCTTCATAGGCAGCGGCGATCTTGCGCACTGCCAGAAGGAAGACGGCCCGTACGGCTATCGCCCGTCCGGCCCGGAGTACGACGAGCGGATCATGGACGTTATGGGTAGGGCGGATTTCAAAGCCCTGCTGGATTTCGATGAGAGGTTTCTTGATGACTGCATGGAGTGCGGGCATAGGTCGTTTACGATTATGGGAGGAGCATTTGCAGATGACAAAGTCAATGTGAAGAAGCTGTCCCATGAGGCAACGTTCGGGGTCGGATATGGGATTTGCATTTATCATCCGCTGTAAAACTATCTGACGGACGTAATGCAGTTTTCTGAACGAATAACATGTCCACTGTCTGAAGCAGCCGTGGCACAACTGATGCTAAGGTTTTTGTGATTCGATTTCGAAAAAATATTGCCGGATTGTAGGATAATGTGCGGGAATCCTCGGTTATTCAATTGCCGGGTAATTCACGCATTGATCGGTAAAGGAGGTCTCACATGGATCAATTTGTAAAGCTTGCTAAAAACACGATTGAAACATACATCCGCGACCGGAAAATCTACCGGCCGACGGAGGATGAGCTCACAGACGAGATGATTAACAGCCGGGCGGGCGCATTCGTGTCGATCCACGAGAATGGTGATCTGCGGGGCTGCATCGGGACCATCGCCCCGTGTCAGGATAACCTTGCGACAGAGATAATCGCCAATGCCATCTCCGCATCCACCCGTGACCCTCGCTTCCCGGCGATCAGAGCCAGCGAGCTACCTTTCCTGGAGATCAATGTCGATGTTCTCGGTGAGCCGGAGGATATTTCATCCATGGACGAGCTTGACGTGAAGCGGTACGGCGTGATCGTGACTAAGGGCAGACGGAGAGGGCTCCTACTGCCGGACCTCGAGGGGGTCGACACGGTCGAATATCAGGTGCGGATTGCCCGCATGAAGGCCGGGATCCGCGATGAGGAGGAGGGCGTGCAGCTTTCGAGGTTTGAGGTTATTCGGCATACTTGAAGGAGATATATTATGGATAAGATCGTATGTCCGGTGTGTCCCCATCACTGCGCTCTCCGTGAGGGAGCGGTGGGCCGCTGCAGGGCGCGGAAGTGCGTCGGCGGGAAGATCACATGCATAAACTATGGAAAGATCACATCCTTAGCGCTCGACCCGATTGAGAAGAAGCCTCTGTATTATTTTTATCCGGGCAGTCGGATCGTGTCGGTCGGGAGTTTCGGGTGCAACCTCAGCTGTCCCTTCTGCCAGAACCATGAAATTGCGGCAGCGGGATCCCGTGAAGCACGCTATGCGAGAGACATGACGCCGGAGGAGATTTGCGAGATTGCGGAGGAAACGAGGGACCGCGGGAATATCGGCGTAGCCTACACTTACAATGAAGCACTGGTCGGATATGAGTTTGTGCGGGACACCGCAAAGCTTGTCCACGAGGCCGGCATGAAAAATGTGCTGGTCACGAACGGCACAGCTGAGCTTCCGATTCTCGAGGAGCTTCTGCCATATATCGATGCAATGAACATTGACCTGAAGGCTTTTCGCCCTGAACTCTATAAGTGGCTTGGCGGAGATCTTCAGACTGTGATGAATTTTATCACCCGGGCTGCGCAGGAATCTCATGTGGAGCTCACGTCGCTGATTGTCCCGGGGAAGAATGATTCGCTTGAAGACATGGAGCGGGAGGCAGCCTGGATCGCAGGCATAGATCCCGACATTCCGCTTCATATTACAAGATATTTTCCGCGGCATCGGATGGCCGAGCCGCCGACGCGAATTTCTCTTATGCGGGAGATGAAGAGCGTGGCGGAGAGGCATTTGAATAGGGTACTGCTTGGGAACGTATAATTAAAAAGAACTGTCGATCATGATTCGGGTCGGCAGTTCTTTTCTTTTTAGACTTTAAATTTTATGACAAAATAGCAGGAGGCAGCAAGATTCTAAAATCAGAGGAGATTTGCTGACTTTGACAAGAATGAAATCTTGGGCCAAAGGCCAGAGGCAGCAAGATTCTCAGTTCAAGAAAGATTTGCTGCCTCTGCCAAGATTGATATCTTTGAGTCAAAGCTAGGAAGCAGCAAAATCCTGCTTCCGAGGCGTGTTTGCTGCCTTTGACCAAAGTGAGTTTCAATGGGTCTCATGCAGAAGCAGCAAAATCCTACTTCTGAGGCGTGTTTGCTGCCTTTGACCAAAGTGAGTTTCAACGGGTCTTCGGCAGAAGCAGCAAAATCCTGCTTTTGAGGCACTTTTGCTGCCTTTGACCAAAGTGAGTTTCATCGGGTCT
>JAFRCB010000100.1 GCA_017404585.1 Lachnospiraceae bacterium | reverse complement strand
TGCCGGGTCCCATCGGGATCGCCATCGCGCCGAGCTTCTCGCAGCCGTTCTGGAAACCGATTCCCGCGGTCCAGAGACCGTAACCAGGAGTGATGTGGATGCGGTCCTTGTTCGTGATGCCCGCGGTCTCATAGCAGCGCTTGAACATCTCGCCCCAGTCGTCGACATCCTTGGCTGTATACGGGATGATGACCGGAAGGCCTGTAGTGCCCGATGAAGAGTGGATTCTGACGATTTCCTCCTCCGGAGCGGTCATAAGGCCGAGCGGATACGCGTCGCGAAGATCTGCCTTCTCAGAAAACGGAAGTTTTTCGAACTCTTCGGCATTTGCAACACTCGTAATACCGGCTTCCTCGAGCTTCTTTCCGTAGAAGCTGCCTGCGGACACAAGTGCCTTGATGCGGTCGTTGACCTGAGCCAACTGTTTTTCACTGATTTTCATATTTTTCTCCTTATTTTCATCTGCCGACGCGTTAATGCATCCGGCAGTTCTTCTTTTGTAACAGCTCAGACAGGCTGTTCCCTTCTTTTTTATGAAGTGGGTACTATCATTCAGGCCAGCGTAAAGGCTTTCCTGTTAAGGTCGAGGAATTTCTCCTTGATGACCTTGCCCATGACATTCAGGATATCTTCCTCGGTGAGGCCGAGCGCTCCTGTACGGACTGCCGCGCCGAGCAGCACGACGTTGAGGACTCTGGGATTGCCGAGCGCTGCCGCTGCCGAGTCACCATCAACCTGCATGAGATGTCCGTCCGCGACTTTCTTCTGCAGATACTCAAGCATTGGACCGGCATCATAGCCGGAACCGGTCAGTGTTGCCGTGGTTGGCTTGACCGCGCGGGTATTTGTGATCACGAATCCGTCCTTTTTAAGGAACGGCAGCATTCGGACTGCCTCGCCCGGTTCAAAAGCAAGTATCAGGTCGGCTTCCCCTGTCCCGATCATCGGGGCGTACATGGCTTCACCGTCGCTGATGCGGATATTTGAAAATACATTTCCACCGCGCTGCGCCATACCTATGGTCTCTGCACTCATGACCGTAAAGCCCTTTTCCATGGCTGCTGCAGCCAGAAGCTTAGAGGCAAGAACCGTTCCCTGTCCGCCGACGCCGCACAGAACAATATTCTTAATCATGGACTTCACCTCCAATCGATCCGACCGGACAGATCAGCGCGCACAGACCGCAGCCCGTGCAGAGAGAGTCATCAATACATACAAATCCATCGTTTATGACAATGCCCGGACATCCAATCTCACGGATGCACTTGCGGCAGCCGATGCACTTATCGGGATCGACGGCGGCCTTTCCCTTCGGCTTCGTGATGGCCACGCACGGAGACTTGAAGATGATCGCTTTGACACCCGGCACCTCCTGAGCCCGCTTTACTGTGTCCACTGCCTTCTCAAGGTCCAGAGGATCCACCGTCTCAACAAACTCAAGTCCGATGCCTCGAAGGACGGCCTCGATGCTGACCTTGGCGACGACCTCTCCCATCATCGTTCTTCCCGTTCCGGGATGGGGCTGATGGCCGGTCATCGCTGTCGTCGAGTTGTCGAGGATGCACACGGTCATCTCCGCCTGGTTGTAGACGGCATTGATGATGCCTGTGATGGCCGACGCGAAGAAGGTCGAGTCGCCGACGAATGCAAATGCCTTCGTATCCGGCTCAATTCTATACACGCCCTGCGCGATGTTGATACCCGCGCCCATGCAGAGGCAGGTGTCGCACATATCAAGGGGCATCGCGTTTCCGAGCGTATAACAGCCGATATCGCCGCAGAAAATCGTCTTCTGCCGTTTCATGGCCACCTTGACCGCATAGAAAGAAGCGCGGTGCGGGCAGCCGGCGCAGAGGACAGGCGGGCGAATGGGGATGGCGGGCGGCTGCGGGGCTTCGATTGCAGCCTGATCAACGACTGCTACATTTTCTTGTTCCGAAAGGAAACTGTTTATATACTGCTTGATGAGGTCGAGAGAGTTCTCGCCTGCATTTGCAGTATCATGGGTGAGCTTGCCACGGATCTTCACATCGAGGCCATACTTGCCGCAGACATAAGTAAGCTCACGCTCGATGACCGGGTCAAGCTCCTCTAAGCATAGGACCTCATCAAGGCCGGTCAGGAATTCCACCGCAAGTTTCTCCGGGAACGGGTGCGGGGTCGCAACCTTGAAGACCCTTGCATCAGTGCGTCCATGCAGTGCTTCCATAGTCAGCGCAAAGCTGATACCACCGGCAGCGATGCCCTTCTTTGAGGCGGTCACGCTCTGTACGGCCGAGACCTCCGGAGCGGCATCCGCCGCGCCTGCATTTGCACCGCCGTTAAGGATCATGTTGCGCGGGTATTCCGAAAAGACATCTTTCAGCTTTTCATTTCTGGCTTCTATCTTCCTGTGATTGGCATTGGACAGCCTCGGGAAGATGACCCATCTCTTTGAATCCTTGATAAAGCCTTCCGGAGAATTCTTCTTATACTCATCCGCATCCTTGACATTGATCGAAGCGTACGCATGACATATGCGGGTCGTCGGCCTGAAGAATACCGGCGTGCCGTATTCCTCCGAGTACGCGAACGCGTCCTGGATCATATCGTACGCTTCCTGCACGGATGTCGGGTCAAAGCATGGAAGCTTTGAAAAGTAAGCAAAATGTCTGGTGTCCTGCTCGGTCTGGGACGAAATCGGACCCGGATCGTCCGCGACCATAATGACCATTCCACCCTTCACGCCGATGTACTCAAGAGACATCAGCGGGTCAGAGGCAACATTGAGTCCGACCTGTTTCATAGTGACCATAGTGCGGGCTCCGGCGTAGGCCGCGCCTGCCGCAACTTCCATGGCGGACTTCTCATTGACCGACCACTCAACGTACAGACCTTCCGGTCTATACTTTGCGGTGTTCTCTAATGTTTCCGTGGAGGGTGTACCCGGGTATCCCGCAACAAGGTCAACACCTGCAGCGATCGCGCCGAGCGCGATGGCGGCGTTTCCCATTAAAAATTCACTGTGCATGGTTTGCTCCTGTCTCACTTTCAATTAACGGCATCGGATTAATGTCAGCGCAGGCGAATCTGCCGACCCGAATCTTCACGCTCCAGTTTTCTTGAAATGCCGCCGAGGATAATTTTATCACTCTAAAGCATTAAAATCAACAGCTTCTATGCGACACTTGGGCGCGGGATTCGAGTCAGCGCCAGCTGACATAATTCCAAAAAGAATCCCTCCGAACACAGCCGCGTCCGAAGGGATACCCCACTTTGATCTTATGATATTTTACTCGAACAGATCCCACACCTTCTTGGAATCGAACGTCACCGACGTGACCCCGAGGGCTTCGATCTGGTAGAGGGCGTTGGCAGCCATGTGCTCCGCCGCCTGTTCAAGGTCTCGGATTCCCGTCGTATTTGCAAATACATCCTCGACCGCGTCAAGACCGTCATCCGTCACAAGGCACTCGTCCTCTCGAATGCCCATGCGCCGAAGGACCTTGGGAAGCGCAAACCTCTTAAAGATAATCTTTTTCTCGAGCGGTGTATAATCCGGCAGCTCGATCACGGCAAATCTCGACATGAGAGGAGCCGAGATCGCATCCTTGTCGTTGGCCGTCGCGATCGGATAGACGCCGGATGTCGGAATGTTGCACTCAATGTAGTTGTCGGTAAAGCCCAGATTGTCGAGCAGGGTGAGCAAAACGTCCGCCGGATTACCGTTGCCCTTGCCGGCGGCGGCCTTATCGAGCTCGTTGATTATAAAGACAAGGTTGGACTCTCCGGCAGCCGCAAATGCCTCCATGATAATGCCCGGCTTCGCATTCGAATAAATTCGGGAGCTGCCGGTCAGCTACTCCGGATCATTGATCGAGCTCATATCCAGAGTTGTCCACGGGAGTTTCAGGATCCGTGCGACAGCGTAGGCGATCTGAGACTTGCCGGTGCCGGCAGGGCCGATGAGCAGCAGGCCGTAAGCCGGGAGCGTGTGCGTGCGATTGATCTGGATAATAGTCTCGATGATGCGCTGCTTGACCCGCTCCATCCCGTAGAGTTCCTCATCGAGGATCCGACGGGCTTCTGCCGGGTCGATCGGATCAAAATAGTTACTCTTCCACTGTATATTCATCATGATGGACAGAGCTCTCTGGGCATGTCTTCTCTCTTCCTGCGATACTTCGCCGGACCTTGCGACTGCCAGGTTGCGGCGGGCCCAGAGGCGGATCTGATTCGGAAGAGTCTTGCCTGCACACATCATGAAGTCGGTGATGGACTGGAGGCTGGTCAGCTTCATGCCGTCACCTGTCTCCTCCGCGTCATCATCTTCCACGTCCTCCTCCGGAGCGCTGCTGGCAAGGAGCCGCTCAATCATGAACTGCAGGAATCCGTCCTCCGCGGACAGTTTTGTCCCGCCGCCGAAAGCGATTTCACGGATGCGGTATACGGCGTAGCCTTCCTCAGTGTTTCTGCCGGAGAGCCTGACACTGATATGATTCTCCCCAAGCCACTGAAGGAGGCTGACAATTCTGGCGTCTATCCGCAGAATGTCCGCGCTTACTGTTCCGTCCTTCTCATCAAATTCAAATGATGTACGTTTTACGGGATTTGTAAACACTCCTACAGAGTGGTGTTTCCACTCCTTCTCCCGGTTGGACAGCACCATCATGGGCTGCTCGGGGCTTGCTTCATGTGTGTTCGAGCGGAACACCGTGTAGGTGCACTCCGATTTGTTCTTTATATCTGGCTGGCTGCTGAAATCAAATACCGGCATGGCGTCTCCTTATATTATGTAAAAACTCTGCACAATCATACCATAAACAAGTAGTGCTGCGATACCCACTT
>JAFRCB010000099.1 GCA_017404585.1 Lachnospiraceae bacterium | reverse complement strand
TCTCATTCGTGTCCTATGTCATCGCCGGCTTTGTCCAGAATGCGGTCATTTGCCTGATCATCGGCGTCGCCATAACAATCGGGTGCATGTTCTTCCTGCACTACGGTATGAAGAACAGGGACACGGAGACAGTTTAAGAGGCTGTCTTGTATCGCGGTACGGGAAGTTTTAGTAACCGGACTATTCTGCAGTGATAAGGAGGCAAAAAATGGATATGTTGGCTATGCAGCTGGTCAGGACCTACGGAGCGGAGGTGCTCGATTCACCGGAGTTCGGGAAAGCTAAAGAGCAGAAGCATCACCATGTCACGACAGTAGGGGACCACAGCCTCGGAGTTGCGTATGCTTCTGTAAAAATCTGCAGATTTCTCAACGCGATGCATATAAAGACAGACACTGAATCAGTGGTACGCGGAGCACTGTGCCACGATCTCGGTATCGTCGGAAGATATGAAAAGTTCAGCAATAATCTGGTCTGCTGGCAGCGGCACCCGAAGGAATCCTATAAAGTCGCGAGGAAGTTGCTCGGTGACCTGAACAAATGTGAGAAGGACATAATCTGCCATCATATGTGGCCGACGACGCCGATGCCGCCCCGCTGCAGGGAAGGCTATGTGATCGTGCTTGCGGATAAGTACTGCGCCGTCAGGGAAGTCGCTGTCTCGCTGAAAGAAAAATACAGGAATAAAAAAGAGTCGGATCGGGTCTCCTGATCCGGCTTTTTAATTTGCAGTCTCATGATTTTAATGATATAGTAACTGTATCTGACTATAAAGGAGGAAATTTCCGAAATGGGTCTGTTTGACGTTTTTAAGAAAAACGATAATAGTGAAGGCAGCGAGTATCACGGCATGGAACGCTCTCTTGACGCCCCGAGTGCCGAGGAAGTGAGGCAGGCGGTAGAAACTCCGATGCCAGCAGCAGCACCTGTCAGTCAGCAGCCGGCAAAGAGCGCGCAGCAGCCGTCAGGGGCTTCGCCGATGAACACGGCGCTGCCCGCGATCACGCCGAATAAGCTCATGTCTGTCACTAATCCTGATATACTGAAAAGGGAAGACGGAGCAAGGGTACTCGGCTATTTTATCGAGAGATATGACTCAGATAAGACTGTGGCCAATCTCCAGAACTGCATGAATAACTTTATGGATGTATGGCTTTGGGTACCAATGCGCATGCAGTTCTCTGCTGCGGATGCTGCCGGTCTCAAGACGCAGACCATGGCACGTAAATATGTGCCGAAAGATCCTGTCAGGCTTGTGCCGGAACTTCTCAAGGCCCCGAACGGAGATGTCCTCTATTTCTCATTTACATCGAGGGATGAGATTTCTGAATCATTTATGCAGAAGTATGTCTGGATGCAGATGCCGTCGCTGCAGTGCAGTGTGTTTATCGCGAAGCATCCCGAGGTCACAGCGATCGTCATCAACCCGTTCTCTAAGAATCTTGCCTTAAAGAGAGACTTTATGATGAAGGTCATAAAGAAAAAGAATCCTGACGGTACGATGGGAACTCTCGAATAACACGGACTGCCGGGGAGCGCGATCCGGCGCATTATTCCTGCGGCAAGGAGAAGAAATGGAATTTACACATTTTGACGACCTCGGAAATGCGCACATGGTCGATGTGTCGGATAAGAATGTCACCGGCCGCAGAGCATTGGCGGTAGGGACGATCCGCATGAACAGGGAAGCTTTTTCAGCGATCACAGGCGGGAAGGTCAGAAAGGGAGATGTTCTCACTGTCGCTCAGGTAGCCGGTATCATGGGCACGAAGAAGACGTCTGACCTGATTCCGATGTGCCACGTGCTGTGTCTTACATATGCGAAAGTGACTTTCGAGCTTCAACCCGAATCATGCACTGTCAGAGCTTTTTGCAGTGTGAAGACGGATGGGAAGACCGGGGTCGAGATGGAGGCTCTTACCGGAGTCACGACAGCCCTGCTCACGATCTACGATATGTGTAAGGCTATCGACAAGCGCATGGTCATAGAAGACGTACACCTCATTGAGAAACACGGCGGGAGAAGCGGTGATTTCTATTATGACAGTGAATCTGTCCGCTGATAAACAAGAACGCCTCGGCGCTCTTGCTGCGCCGCGCAAAATGCGAAGCACCTTCATCGATAAAACAGTATAATGATCTTTCAGATGACAGCAGCCCTCGCCGGGGAGAACCGGCGGGGGCTTTTTCGCGTGTCCGGCGTCGATCGCACAACGCAAGGACGCATCCCTCCGCTGAGTTCAAGTCTCGCTCGCGAGACCTGGCGCGGGATTCGGGTCAGCGCTAGCTGAGATAAATCCAGTCAAACTGTATGAATAAGGCAGATGCAAATCGTGAATTATTCCCACTTGAAACAGCGATGGATTTATTGTTATTCTCTTTTTACATTAAACGCATCTGATCCGATCGGATCGAACGGGGCTTCTCACCCCGTGGAATTCCAAAAATTTGCAGCCCGGGAAAACAACAATGAGCGCGCGATCTGACACAAGACGAAGAAAGGAGGTGGCGCACATGGGTGATTTTTGCGCTTTTTTGAAGGAAGAGGACGGAGTCACCGTCGTTGAGATCATTCTGGTACTTCTGGTCTTGATTGCTCTCGTCCTTATATTCAAAGAACAGCTGACAAAAGTCGTAAAGAGCATTCTGAGCAAAGTATCGTCACAGGCCGACTCCGTTTGAAGGGGATCCGGCCCTTACCTGCCTGCTGTCAGGAAGTGATCTGAAAGCCGGCAGACCGTCCTATGATAATGTCTCCATCCGGAACCGGCTGATGCCCTGCTTTCCCCTGGCGGGGCGGAGGTCGGCCGGGGAGGAGGAAGACCCGGTGGAGAGCACGCCGGTCCGCCGGAAAATCTAAGGAGAGTCCTATGCGCCGAGGCAGTATTTCAATATATCTCAGTTTGACAATGCTGGTCATGACAGCACTCCTGGCAGCCGTGTTTTATTCCGTCAGGGCACAGGCGGGACGCATGCAGCTTGCCAACAGTGTGGATCAGGCTTTATTTTCGACATTTGCACAATATGACCGAGACCTGCTTGAGAATTTTGATGTGTTCTTTATCGACGGGAGCTGCGGCACGGACAGTCTGTGTCCGCTCGTGCTCTCAGACAGGATCGAGGACGCCATGTCGTATATTCTTCATCCCAAAAAAGGGCGGATCGCAGGGGGTGGAAACCTTCTGTCGCTGTCCCGGACAGAGAGCTATTTAACAGGCTATACTCTTGCAACGGATGTGGACGGGTTGATTTTCGCGTCATCGGCGATCGAGTATATGAAAGAAACGATCGGCGCACAGGGCATTTCACAGCTTCTTGACCTGGTGCCGCAAAACGCGGCTTATTCCAGGTCACAGGAAGCGCGGGGACAGGACCTGGAAAGCCGGGCTGACGGTTCTTCCTACGCTGAGATCCAGGCGGAGGCTGCCGCTGCAAAAGCAGAGAATGATGCTCTGAGGGCGGAGGGTGATGCCGCGGCGGCAGAGACAGCATCTGCGGCGGAGACAGCAGGCAGTGAATATGGAAATCCGCTGCCGGTGATCGAGCGGCTCAGACAGATGTCCTTCATGGAGCTTGTCCTCGGGGATACATCCGGTGTGTCCGAGAGCAGTATAGCGGGAGCCGGCCTTCTCAGGGATCGGAAAGCAGAGTCGGGGCTTGGAGTGATAGATGTTCCTGACAATACGGGAGGACCATATTCGAAAGTTCTCTACAACGAGTACATTCTTTCCCACTTCGGTAATTACGTGACGCCCGGAGAGAACAGAGGCCTTGCCTATCAGGCGGAGTATATTCTGGAGGGGGAAGATACGGATATCGCCAATCTGGAATCAATAGTCAGGAAGCTTCTCCTGACAAGAGAAGCAGCCAATATCATTTATCTTTACACAGATCCCGTAAAACATGCCGAGGTGGAAGCCTGTGCGCAGGGAGTGGCCGCTATGCTGCTGATCCCGTTCGCGGCGCCCGCCATAGGTGCCCTTATCGCTGCCGGATGGGCTTTCTGCGAGAGCATTGTCGACGTGAGGGCACTTCTTGCCGGTAAAAAGACTGCGCTCGCAAAAACTGCAGAGACGTGGCAGGTGGATCTTCGGGCGATTCCGGGAATTGTCGCCGCGGATGTTCTCGGTGACATGTCGAAAGACGTCCCGGGCGGTGTCAGCTATACGGATTACCTTCGGTTTTATCTGTTTCTTGCTGATATGCAGGTATCTGTTGCAAGGAGTCTTGACATGGTCGAGAGTACACTGCGGGGACTCGGAAGATCGAATTTCAGGCTGGACACATGCGTATTTGCCCTTACGTTCGATACCGGTGTCGTATCTGAACACAAAAAGACGTGGACAATGAGTCAGACAATGTCGTATAAGGACTTTTTTGACCGGTAAAGACTCATGGAGGTTTTGCGGTATGCCTTTTCATATGTTTATTGCCCAAACAATTGAATCTCTCCGGGAGCGATCGGCAGGCAGTGAAAAGGCTTACCGCAGGATCTCCGGGAAAGGTCCTGCGCTGAGCGGCTCGCGCATGAGCCGAGGGAATGACGGGCAGAATTGTTCGATATTGAATTCTGCCTCCCTGACTGTCGAGTGTGCCCTTGCGCTGCCATTCTTTTTTCTGTGCCTTATCATGCTCATCTCCTTCATGGATGCGGTAGGCCTTTACACAGAAAAAAGCCTGGAACTGTCTAACCGGGTAAGACAGATGGCAATGTATGCCGGCACACTCGGCAGCGATGGGGATGAGACCTGGATCGATATCCCGTGGACAGTCACTTACCGTTTTCCCGTAAGGTGCGTTCCGGTGCCCGATATGAAAATTGCCATCAGAGCCCGTGTTCATCCGTGGACGGGTTACAGCGGGAGCGATGAGAAGACGGAAGCGGCAGAAAATTCCGGAGAATACGTGTATCTCACAGAGAATCAGGAGGTCTACCACACGCATGCGGACTGCACACATCTGAATCTGTGCATAATGCGCACGGATATGTCCGCAGTCGGACGCATGAGGAATCAGTACGGGAGCCGATACAGGCCCTGCCCCGGATTTCCGGCAGGTTACAGCGGGGATGTTTACATCACGGCCAAGGGAGATTATTACTATCCGTCGACAGATTACGGCAGTCTCACAAGACATGTGAGGATTGCCAGGCTTGGGGATCACACAGATCTCTGTCTTTGTTCGCGTTGCGCCGCCCGGGATGCGGCATGAAGGCTGCAGGATGAGACAGGAAATCGCGAGAGTCATTGCGCTCTTTATCCTTTCAGTAAACAGCTTTACGGATATCCGCCGTCATGAAATCAATCCGTTTTTGACGATTGCGGGCGGAATTTCCGGTATTACCTTTTTGTGCATGGAATACGGGCGGGACACGCCGTTTCCGTCATCTTTGCTCCCCGGGATATTTTTTCTCCTCTTCTCTTTTATATCCCGGGGGGCGGTGGGGGCCGGAGACGGCTTTGTCCTCATAGCCCTTGCGGGCTGTCTTTCTGTGACAGAGATATTTATCACAGCAGTCTGCGGAATGTTTTTGGCTTCCGTCTATGCGGGCATAATGCTTTTTTGCGGATTCGGCGGCAGAAAAAGATTTGCGTTCGTACCCTTCCTTCTCGGAGGTTTCGTGCTGTATCTCATGTTCTGATATATGACCATATTGTTCGTCGAACAGGGAAGTCCGCGCACGGATGGGTCTCACCATGTGCGGCGGCGCAAGGGGAGACTTTAGTATGTGTGCGCGGCACCGGGGTGAGACCGGCGATGCCGTTGCGGAACGGAGGTGATTATGTAGTGGCGATAGTAAGCAGGAGTTATCGGAAAATCAGGAGGATGGAACAAAAAGCCGGAGGGAACTGCCTGAAAAGGGCAGCTTTTACTGTGGAAGCAGCCCTTATTATGCCGGTGATCCTCATGGTCCTCCTGTCCGTACTGTATCTGTGCATGCATGTGCATAACCGGAACTATCTTTTATCTTATGCGGTCGAACAGTCGATCAGCGGTCACATGCAGCCGGACCCGGAGCTGCTTTTTTCATCGGATATATCTGTCTCCCGCACGGACGGGGGAAACATGAGGACTGTCTCCTATACAGCAGGAACAGTATACTATACGGGCAGAAGGCTTTACGGCATTTCTGAAAAAGCGGGGTACAGGAAGGTAAAGCCGGTGACTTATCTTTGGAGGATGCGGTCGGTCAAAAAGATTTTCGGGCAGGGCTAGAGAATGGATATTGAGTACAGACGGGATATGAACCACAATTATATGATCGTTAAGGGAACAGGACCGGATGTGCCGGATGACTATGAGACCAGAGTAATCTCGACCAACAGGATTTCGGGGCTCCTTACCTGCAGCATGCAGTATATCGATGCGGAGATATGGTACAGCTATGACGTGACCTCGCTCCAGAGGCTCACGGTCTTCTGTGAGAGCCGGAAGATCGGGAAGAGCGAGATAGTGAAGATACTGTCGGAAATTTTGAGGATCCTTGAAGGGCTGGAGGATTATCTGCTGGACTTTCAGCATCTGGTCCTCATGCCTTCCTGCGTATGCATGGATTTCGATTCGATGGAGATCCGTCTCATGTATGTGCCTTTCTTTTGCAGAGATATCCGAAGGTCGCTCAGAGAGCTTGCGGAGTATCTTCTCGGCTGCGCGGACCACAGCGACCAGAGCGCAATCGTCCTCGGATATCGGTTCTGCCACGAAGTTCAGGAGAATAATACACAGCTCGGTGATCTCATGGGGGTGCTTTACGGAAGGGACCGTCCCGGAGATGAACCGAAGGCGGGTGATCTAGAGCACACCGGATCGGGAATGAAAGTACAGCGTCTTGAGGCAGGACATGTATATGGTGAGACAGACGGGGTGCTTTTGGGAATGCATGCGGACAATTTCGCGGATCCCGGTGAGCGGGGTAAGAGCGGAGAGCATTTCGCATATCAAAATGACGAATCTGAAAAAGGAAAGGCGGAAAAGAACAAGAGGGTACGGATGCCGGGAAGGCTCGCAGTAACAGTGGTCTTTTCGGGGCTTTTGATCCTTGCGGCTCTCTTTGTGTTCCTGCATACAGATCTTCTCCGACATATAAACTTACATACGCTGTGCGGTATTGGCGCCGGTATCTGTGCGGTCTTTCTTTTCGTATACCTTGTCAGGGAGCGCCGCGGGAGCGGCAGAGATATGCGGGAGGAGCAGGAGAACGTTCCGGAAGACCGGGAGGAGCGGCAGACTGAAAGAGAAACGCCTGGCGGTATGCAGATACTGCCCGATGTCGAAGAATGTGATTCGGAGATGCCGGAACGGAGGGACATGTCGGAACAGGATTCCCATGGCGAGCTGCCTGTGACAGAACTTTTGTCTTCCTACAGACCGGCCAGGGGGCCGGAGGATCGATGGCTTCTCCCGAAAGCAGACGGCATGACCAAGATGCATCTTACAGGAAATGATATCCTGATAGGAAAAAATCAGCAGTATGCGAATATGATCATCGATTCTCCCGCGGTCAGTCGTATCCACGCGAGGCTGAAGTTCCGTGCCGGGAGATATTTCATCGAAGATCTGTCGAGCCGGAACGGAACGACTGTGAACGGGGAGCCGGTCTGCGGTGAGGAGGAGAGAGTGCTCTCTGAGGGAGATGTGATCACATTTGCCGACGTATCCTACGTCTTCAGCCGGGCTGAGAAAGGGGCTGATTGCGAAAGCCATGGGTGAGGTGTATAATCAGATAAAAATACGTATCTATGCGGACCGCATATGTCCGCGGCGGTACGAACTGGGAGGTAGAATATGTCTGATTGTATTTTCTGCATGCTGGCAGGCGGTGAGATTCCGACAGCGACACTTTATGAAGATGATGATTTCCGTGTGATCCTTGATGCAGGCCCGGCGACAATGGGTCACTGTCTGATCCTGCCGAAGCAGCACTATGCGGATATCTATGAGATCCCGGAGGAACTTCTCGCGAAGGCTGCCGTGCTCGCGAAGAAGATAGCGATCCGCCTTACAAAGGCCATGGACTGCGACGGATTTAATATCGTCCAGAACAATAAGCCGGCAGCCGGCCAGACAGTTTTCCATTTCCATATCCATCTGATTCCGAGATATGATGGCGACGGACAGAACATTTTGTGGAAGCCCGGAAAGCTGACTGATGATGCAAGAGATGAGATCCTTGCTAAATTTGCCGAGGCCGGCGAATAAAGACTAAAACTTTCCTTATCGATTTCTTTCGGTCGTGCATCGGCAGGAGTGAGACCGGAAAAATTAAATGAGGGGCCGGTAAAGCCCCTCATTTCGTATGTCAAAGCTATTTCTGAATGATTGAGTTCAATCTTCCCACTTGTCGCACAGCGCCGCGAGCTGGCTTGCGAACTTGGCCAGATCTTTGTTGGACAGGCCGCGGCTTGCATGGATGAGAGCCATGAGGCGTTCGCCTGTCTTTTCGAGCCGGATGTATGGTGTGGATTTCTGCCTGGCGACAGCAGGTCTTGCCTCATCCTCATCTCTTTTGATAGGAATCCCCTCTGTCTCAAGGAGAACTTCGTCGGCAGTGAGATCATAGACTGTCCCCGAGTACGGGGCCATCGTATCCCATCCGAGCTGCTCGTGGAGATACTCGGCGAACGGTCCGACGACCGCGTCGTCACCGTGAACAACGAAGCATTTTTTCGGGGGATATTCAATGGATGATGCCCAGTCTGCCAGACCTTCTCTGTCGGCGTGGGCAGAGATGCCCGGGAGCTGGCAGATTTCCGCCGCGACAGTGATGGGCTCTGTAAAGAGCTTGATCTCCTTTTCACCCTCGAGAAGTCTTCTGCCGAGAGTACCCTCTGCCTGATAGCCTACGAAGAGGATCGTTGAGTCCGATCTCCAGAGATTGTGCTTCAGGTGATGCTTGATGCGGCCGGCATCACACATGCCGCTGGCAGAGATAATAATCTTCGGATTCTTGTCAAAGTTGATTTCTTTGGATTCCTCCGCGGTCTCAGCGAGCCGAAGGCCGGGAAATGTGATGGGATTGATTCCGCTTGCCACCAGGTTCCTGGCTTCCTCGTCGAAGCAGTCGAAAGTGTGCTCGTTGAATATGCCGGTGGCTTTCTGGGCAAGAGGACTATCCATATATACTTCGAAACCGTCATGGCCTTTGACTGTGCCCTGTTCCTTGATCTGACGGATAAAGTAGAGCATTTCCTGCGTTCTGCCGACTGCGAAGGAGGGGATGACTACGTTCCCGCCCCGGTCGAATGTGCGCTGAATGATTTTGGTGAGTTCCGTCACATAATCAACGCGCGGTCCGTGGGACCGGTCTCCGTAGGTGGATTCGATGAGAATATAGTCCGCCTGCTGAATGCATTTCGGGTTTTTAAGGAGCGGCGGGTTCTCGTTGCCGATGTCACCGGAAAAGACGATTTTCGTCTCCTTGCCGTCCTCTGTTGCCCAGAGTTCGATGGCGGAGGAGCCGAGAAGATGGCCGACATCGGTAAAGCGGATCTTTATGCCTTCGCAGACTGTGTAGATCGTATCGTAATCGTAAGCCTCAAAGCGGGTCAGAATGCGCTCGGCATCCTCTGTTGTGTAGTAGGGGACATATTCGTCTTTGCCCTGACGTTTACCCTTTCTGTTGCGCCATTCAGCTTCAAATTCCTGAATGTGAGCCGAGTCAAGGAGCATGATCTCGCAGAGATCGCAGGTCGCTCTCGTAGCCAGGATCTCGCCGGTGAAACCCTGCGTGGCAAGAAGCGGAAGGTTGCCTGAATGGTCGATGTGTGCGTGTGTGAGAAGTACATAATCAATTTCTGAGGGATGAATCGGAAGCGGGACGTTTTCGAAGGTGTCCCGACCCTGCTCCATACCGTAGTCGATGAGGATGTTTTTTCCGCAGGCCTGAAGAAAATGACAACTTCCTGTCACCTCGTGGTCCGCGCCGATAAATGTTATACGCATGCCGATCCCTCCGTATCTGATCAGGTGTCAGGCGGACTTGCCGCCTGCTTTATTTGATCTTACTGCGGCATTTCAGGCGAGACTCGAAAATGCCGGTTGTGCTTAACTAATTATTATTTTATCATGAAAGAAGCATAAAGAAAATCCCACGCTTTCCTCTGACCGGTGAGATTTCAAATTGCCGGCCGAAAATAAAAGGCGAGATCCGCACTGTCGGTCGAAACGGAGTATTTTAACAAAGGAAGCTCCGCCCTATGCGGATGAGGGAACAAAATATACGCTTGAAAGAATGGAGAAAATATGAAGAAGATTGTGCTTACCGGCGGCGGAACGGCCGGTCATGTGACACCGAACATTGCGCTTTTACCCAAGCTTAAAGAACATGGATATGAAATTTACTATATCGGATCCAAGGGAGGCATGGAGCAGAAGCTGATCGAGGACTGCGGCATTCCCTATTACGGAATCTCGACCGGAAAACTCAGGAGATATTTTGATCTGAAAAACTTCACGGATCCGTTCCGTGTCATAAAAGGCGTGTTCGAGGCGAAAAAGTATCTGAAGCAGATCGCGCCGGATATTGTCTTTTCCAAAGGCGGCTTTGTCGCTGTTCCTGTCGTTTACTCGGCATCGCGCCTTCATATACCGGTCATCTCCCATGAGTCTGACATGACGCCGGGGCTGGCCAATAAAATCTGTCTCCCTATGGCCAAAAAGATCTGCTGTAACTTCCCGGAGACCATGGCTAATCTGCCAAAGGAGAAAGCCTGCCTTACCGGAACTCCGATCCGTGCGGAGCTTAGGGACGGCAGCCGGGAGAGAGGACTGGCTTTCACCGGATTGTCGGGAGAGAAGCCGATTCTCATGGTCACCGGAGGATCGCTGGGAGCTGTGGCTGTCAACGAAGCCATAAGGAAGGATCTGGCGACGCTGCTTGAAACATTTGATATCATTCATCTTTGCGGCAAGGGAAAATTGGACAAGTCCCTTGTCGGAACTGCCGGATATCTTCAGTATGAGTATATAAGCGCGGAGCTTCCGGATCTTTTCGCTGCGGCGGATATTATTGTTTCCCGGGCGGGTGCCAATGCGATCTGTGAGATCGCAGCCCTCAGAAAGCCGAACCTGCTGATCCCGCTCTCGGCGAAAGCGAGCCGTGGCGATCAGATCCTCAACGCAAGGAGTTTTGAGAAACAGGGATTTTCCATGGTGATGGAGGAGGAAGAGATCGTCGGCGACGCGCTTGTCAGGGCTGTAAGCAATCTGTATGAAAATCGGCAGAAGTATATAGACACAATGTCGAAGAGTGAACAGAGCGACTCTGTGGCAGTCATTGTCGATCTCATAGAAAAGAACAGGAAGCAGTAAACGCTCACTGATTATCTGCGAGAGCGGCTTTGAGAGCCAGCGCAAGCTGATCCGGGCAGGATGTTCTCCTGAAATCGCACTTTGTTCCCTCGAGCCGTGCTATGACGTCATCCGCCTTCATACCTTCGACGAGCTTTGCGATCCCCTTGGTGTTGCCGTTGCAGCCGCCTATGAAGCTTACATTTTTCACGATCCCGTCTTCGAGATCGAAAGTGATTTTTCTCGAGCAGGTCCCTTGGGTGGTATATGAGTAGGACATTTCGTACCTCCTTTAGATGCCGGGTCACAGGATACCGGCAAAGTATATCACAGGCGGGCGCTTATGGAACAGAGATATCTTAATACAGCGGGCAGAATAGGAGAAAAATTGTGCAGATTGTTGAAAAGGCAGGATAGTTCTAGTATAATTACTGTGAATATTCGGCAATGCTGATACCCTCGTGATTAGTATAATAAAAAGGAGATGTGGTAGTATGAAATGGGAGAACCTGACATTATTGGATTCCTACAAAAAGCTTCAGGAAGCGGCCGTCGTTGATGTCAAGGCTGTTATGGCAGGCGAGAACGGCGCTAAGAGAGTGAAAGAGTACTGCGTACCGATGTCGAACGGCATGGTCTACAACTTCGCATCAAAGCAGGTTGATGATGACATCCTTGCTATTCTCCAGGAGTTCGCGGATGAGGCTGAACTGACAGAGAAATATGCCGCTCTCTACAACGGCGAAGTCATCAATACAGGCGAGAAGCGCCTTGTTCTTCATCAGCTGTGCCGTGGTCAGCTCGGAGACGACGTTATCGCTGACGGAATGAACAAGAGAGAATTCTATGTGAGCCAGCAGAAGAGAGCTGCTGAATTTGCAAATAAAGTTCATGCCGGTGAAATTACCAATGAAGCAGGCGAGAAGTTCACGACTGTCTGCCAGATCGGTATCGGCGGCGGCGACCTCGGCCCGCGTGCTCTGTACCTCGCTCTTGAGGGCTGGGCAAAAGTCAACAATACACTGAAGATGGAAGCGAAGTTCATCAGCAACGTCGACCCGGATGACGCTACGGCAGTCCTCGCTCAGCTTGACATCGCTCATACTATTTTCGTCATGGTCTCCAAGTCCGGCACAACACTTGAGACTCTGACCAACGGCGCTTTCGTTGAGAACGCTATCAAGAAAGCGGGTCTTGATCCTGCGAAGCATATGATCGCTGTCACAAGCGCAACTTCTCCGCTTGCGAACAATCCGATGTATCTCGACGCATTCTACATGGACGACTATATCGGCGGCAGATATTCTTCCTCCTCTATGGTCGGCGGCGCGATTCTTTCACTTGCATTCGGTCCGGAAGTCTTTGCTGCAATTCTTGACGGCGCTGCAGCTGAAGACGCGAAGGCAAAAGAGAAGGACATCAGAAAGAACCCGGCTATGCTGGATGCTCTGATCGGCGTCTATGAACGCAACGTTCTCGGCTACGGCATGACAGCAGTCCTTCCGTATTCACAGGCGATGAGCCGCTTCCCGGCACATCTGCAGCAGCTCGACATGGAGTCCAACGGCAAGTCAGTCAACCGCTTCGGCGAGCCGATCGATTATGTGACAGGTCCGGTCATCTTCGGCGAGCCGGGCACGAACGGACAGCATTCCTTCTATCAGCTGCTTCACCAGGGCACTGATGTTATCCCGCTTCAGTTCATCGGCTTCAAGAATAACCAGATGGACAATGACGTGCTGATTGAGGATACGACCAGCCAGCAGAAACTTTCCGCCAATGTTGCGGCTCAGATCGTTGCATTTGCATGCGGCAAGGATGACGACAACAAGAACAAGTATTTCGCAGGCGGCAGACCGTCCAGCATCATTGTAGCTGACAAGCTGACACCGGAAACACTCGGCGCTATCCTCGCTCATTTCGAGAACAAAGTAATGTTCCAGGGCTTCGCATGGAATATCAACAGCTTCGATCAGGAAGGCGTACAGCTCGGCAAGATCCTGGCCAAGGCAGTTCTCGCACAGAATACAGACGGTGCTCTGACAGAGTACAGCAAGCTGCTCAGCATCTTCTGATCCTGTTCACTTTAGTGAAATTTCGCCGGCTGCGGGTGACCGCAGCCGGTTTTTTGAGCAGTAGACGGGCTTGTTCCTTCCTGCTCGATAAAAGGCGGCAAACCCGCCCGCTCCTTTTAATTGCAGGCTGGAGCTGCGTCAGTCAGAGGGGAGGAGACTATGCGAATCTGGGGAAAGTTGTGGAAGAACAATCATATGCTGCGGGATACGGTCATAGATGATAATTCGGCCGAGACCCGCACCCACAAGATATTTAACGCGCTGTACGAGATTTGTCTGGAATTCGATCTCGGAAAGCCAATCTGGCTTGACGCAAATGTGAGCGAGTTCAAGAGGACCTCAAAAGTTCGTTTCCGTCAGGACAGCTTTATTGAGAATATTGATTTTGATTATCTGGAGCTGCAGGTAATAGAGGAGGATTGAAAAATGGGTGAGAGGCTCACGAGGAGCGACATCGAAAAAATCGAAAAAGAGATAGAGGAGAGGAAGCTCGTGAAACGCCCGGAACTCATCGAGGCCGTCAAGGAAGCCAGAGCGCAGGGGGATCTCTCCGAAAATTTTGAATACTATGCCGCGAAGCGCGAGAAGAATATGAACGAGAGCCGCATCCGCTATCTTGAGCGGATGCTTAAATTCGCTACCATAGTTGAGGAAAAAGAATCCGCGGATGACGAGGCTGCACTCAACAAGACAGTCACCGTATATTTTCCGGATGACGATGAGACGGAGACTTTCCGCATTGTCACTTCGATTCGGGGGAACTCGCTGAGAGGCCTCATTTCCATCGATTCGCCGATGGGGAAGGCGCTTCTTCACCGCAAAGTGGGAGATACGGTCTTTGTCAGGGTAAACGAGCACGCAGGTTATAATGTCATTATAAAGGAGATCGGAGAAGCTCAGGACGACACGGATGATGCCATAAGGCAGTACTGATGAAACCTTGGACCGGAGGAACCCCGGTGAGGACGGGATTCGGACCCGGTGAGAGACAGGCCGCACGAATACATGCAATTTGTCATATTGACGAAGAAAACCTGAAATCTTTGGCAGGTTGCCCATATCATAAACGGCGTCAGGACTATATACTGAATGTAGCTTAAAAATGAAGCTCAGATATGAATACAACCGATTCATATAAATTATCATTCATCATTCAGGAGGAAAACATAATGGCATCTCTCTCTCTTAAGCACATCGACAAAACTTATCCGAACGGCTACAAGGCTGTTAAGGATTTCAACCTCGAAGTAGCAGACAAGGAATTCATCATCTTCGTCGGCCCGTCAGGCTGCGGAAAGTCAACAACTCTTCGTATGATCGCAGGTCTTGAGGATATCACAGGCGGCACATTCGAAATCGACGGCAAGGTCATGAACGACGTCGAGCCGAAGGACCGCGACATCGCGATGGTCTTCCAGAACTACGCTCTGTATCCGCATATGACAGTTTTCGACAATATGGCATTCGGTCTTAAGCTTCGCAAGGTTCCGAAGGAGCAGATCAAGAAGCAGGTCGAAGAAGCTGCTAAGATCCTTGACCTTGACAAACTCCTTGATCGTAAGCCGAAGGCTCTTTCCGGTGGTCAGAGACAGCGTGTTGCCATGGGCCGTGCTATCGTTCGTAATCCGAAGGTCTTTCTTATGGACGAGCCGCTTTCCAACCTGGATGCTAAGCTCCGTGTTCAGATGAGAACAGAGATCTCCAAGCTGCATGACAGACTTGGCGCTACAATCATCTACGTTACACATGACCAGACAGAGGCTATGACTCTTGGTACAAGAATCGTCGTTATGAAGGACGGTATCGTTCAGCAGATCGATTCCCCGCAGATGCTGTATGATCATCCGGCAAATCAGTTCGTCGCCGGTTTCATCGGCTCTCCGCAGATGAACTTCATGGACTGCAAGGTCTCTAACGGTGGCAAGACTGTCGAAGTCGGCGGCTTCAAGCTCGGTGTCTCCGCAGACAGAGCAGACAAGCTTAAAGCTTATAATGGCAAGACTGTTGTCCTCGGCATCCGTCCGGAAGATGTACATGATGAGCCTGACTTCCTTGCTAAGCACTCCGAGGCTACTATCAATGCTGAGATCAAGGTTTACGAACTTCTCGGCGCAGAAGTATTCCTGTACTTCGATTTCGCAGGCAGCCAGATGACAGCCCGCGTAAATCCGCGCACAACAGCCCGCACTGGCGACACAGTCAAGTTCGCGCTCGACATGGAGAAGGCTCACTTCTTCGACAAAGAGACAGAGGTTACAATCACAGACTGATTCTGATCCTGAATATCACAGGGCTCCCGACCATTCGGCCGGGAGCTTTTTTGCTGCCGTAACGGACTGTAAGAGCAGCCGGTCTGAACTGTTACTGATTCTATGCTTGTGCACAAGGATCTCACAATTTCTATATCATGTACGAGGAGCTCTCGATTTCTATGTCTATGCACATGGTGCTTCCAATCTGTTATGGATAAATTTGTTAACCTCGTGTATAATGTCTTTTGTCTCATCTGTAGAAGCCTGTTTTCAGCGTGAGCAGGATATTGCTCTGTCACCCGGAAATTATCCGGATTTCCTGCCGGCTGATAATTTTGAGGAGATTTCAGGGAGTGAAAATGAAAAAGAGAATGCCGGCAATTATTGCCGCACTATGTGCCGCCGCCATAGCTGGCTGCGGCATTGGTGAATCATCAACAGATGCATATGGGGGACCGGACAGTTTCCTTGAGGAGAGCGGAATTACGGAGGACGACAGCGATGTGAGCAGCTCTCATGCGGATGACACTGTAAGTCAGATCGTTCCCATCATACCTGCGGACACGGAGAGTGTTGCCGCGTCAGAAGATTTTCGGAGTTTTCTGAACTGGGAGGAGGATACGAACGACGGCAAGGTCTATAATATATTCTGCGGTGATGAGAAATTCATGAGAATCGTCGCCCGCTACTGTGACTCGTATGAGCCTCGGAATGAGTCCGAGAATGAGCCCGGGGATGAGCCGGAGAACGAGTCTGAAAATGAGTCGGAGAACGAGCCCGGGAATCAGTTCGGAGACGGATCTGAGGAACATCCCGGGAGTGCTGCCGGTGATCCCGCGGATACAGCTTCGGAGAACTCCGAGACTCAGGACAGGGATTTTTCAGAGACGATATATTACGGAAGAATAGGCGGCGCGGAGATAAGGTGGATCATATGCCGCGAGATCGGGGAGAGATATCTCACGGATCTGGATCTAAGCCTGCTCGATGAATCAGATCCCAACAATGTGACGGATCTCTATATAGTGGATGCGTCTGATGTTCAGAAATATGTTGATTCGGAATATCAAGCCGCTATGCCCCTGATTAGGGACGCAGGTTTGCCGGCAAGTGATCTTAGCGCGCAGTATGCCTACGTCAAACGCATGGGTTCCGGTGATGACGGCGTGCAGCGTGCTGTGAGCTACGGCATATCTCCCGGCGTTTTTATGTATGACAGGCAGGCTGCAATAGATGTGCTGGGGAGCGATGATCCTGCTGCTGTGCAGGCCGCCCTCACAGACTGGAAGGCGTTTGAGAACGTGGCTGCCAAAGCGAGCGAAAAGGGCGTGGCCATGATTTCCGACTGGAATAACTCGTTCGATGCGTTTTCCGCATCTGTCAGCGGCGACTGGCTGACAGAGACCGGTGGTGTGAGGATCGACAGTGCTCTCCGCGCATGGACAGATCAATCTGAGCTCTTTAAGGAAAAGGGATATTTTTCAGGGGGAGAACGGCCCGTATTCGGCACATTTATCTCCGCGGATGAGATCATGGAGCGTGCTCTTTCTGCCGGGAAGGACGATCTGACCGGGAAGTACGGTATCTGCGTGGGTCCGGCAGGCTGGTATCGCGGCGGCAGCTTTATCGTGGTCAATTCGCTGTGCGACCAGCGGTCGCTCACAAAAAAGCTCCTGGAGGAGATCGTATTTGACAGGGACGTCCTGAGAGCGCTAAAAGAAGAGGGCGTTATACCCAACAGCAGAGTCGTTCTGCCTGAGCAGATAGCAGGACCCGCTAAAGTGAGTAATCAAAGCAGCGCTGCCGGGGAAGCGGAGGCGTCGGAGGCTGCAGAATCGGACAGCGGAGCTTATGGAGCGGACACTTCAGAACCGGACAGCGCTGCCGGAGAATCTGAGGCGGCGGACGCGTCAGAACCGGATGACCGACCGGGGGCAATGGAAGCCGTCAGAGAGTTTCTCTGCGGACAGGATCCGTATCCGGTATTTGCGAAGGCCGCCGATAAGGTGGTCCTCGGCAACGTGAGTGTATTTGACAAATATCTGTGCGACATGTATGGGAGAGAGTTCTCGGCATATTTTGCAGGAGAGAAGGACAAAGAAGCAGCGATGAGAGTGTTCTACACAGAAGTGTCGGACCTGATCTCTGAAGAGGACTAAAATGGGCAAGAAGAAAATAGAAAAGACGGTCAAAGAACTTAACAAGCTCACCGGTCTCAATTTTCAGCTCGATCTGTCTGAAATTGATGACACGGATGAGGCGGTAATCCGACTGGAACAGATTGTCGATTCGTGGAAAGAGAAGAACAGCAAGAATGCTTATTGGAGAAGACTTCTTACGGGAGAGATTGCAGAGGATGAAATGACGGCCGGCGCCGCCCGCTTCCATGTGAAGATCGATGAGAGAAGAGCTCTCTATATCGTTGAGACTCCGCGCAGGGATAATGAGATGGCTGTCGATATTCTGCGCCAGTTGTTCGTAGTGAGAACGAATGATCTGGTCATCGGTGTGGACGGCAGGAGGATTGCTCTCGTGCGGACGTTGAAGGATAAGGAAAATCTGGATGAAATTCGCCAGACAGCCCGGACCATCGTCGATATGTTGAACGTGGAAGCCCTCATCCGAGTGCGGGTCGCGTACGCCGATCCTGCCGGCAGTCTTGAAAAAATGCCGAAAATGTTCCGGGAGGCAGAGACGGCGCTGGAAATCGGACGCATTTTCTATATGAACGAGAACATTGTGTGTTACAATAGCCTCGGTATCGGCCGGCTGATTTACAGAATTCCGACAGATACATGCAGGAGATTTCTGAAGGAGGTCTACGGCAGCGATATACCGGTGGAGCTCGACGAGGAGACCCGGTCCACAGTTGATACATTCTTTGCCCATAACCTTAATGTATCGGAGACTGCCAGGAGGCTTTTTGTTCACAGGAACACGCTTGTCTACAGACTGGAAAAGCTCCGTCAACTGACGGGACTTGATATAAGGACTTTTGATGACGCTATGACATTCCGCATCGCGTCTATGGTGGCCGAATACCTGCGCGAGCGCAGCCTCCTCAATGACGGGGCTGACGGCGAGAGGTGACATCACTGATAAAGTCTGTTTTACGATGAGACGGCTCCTTATCATTGAACGGGAGTCATAATAAAAAATAAAAAGCAGTAACAGAGTTTTCGCAAGGAGGAAGACCAACATGATTAAATTGCATGAAGGCGGCGCATATCTTTTTCACGGCACAGAGATCAGAGACACCTATAACGGAAATCAGAAAGCCGCGAAAGAGGGAACGATTGCGTACGGTATTCTGAAGCAGCACAATACTTCCGGAAATATGGAGCGGCTCGAAATCAAGTTTGACGCTCTGACATCTCACGATATCACTTATGTGGGCATCATCCAGACAGCTCGCGCGTCGGGACTTCAGAAGTTCCCGATTCCATATGTATTGACCAACTGCCATAATTCTCTGTGTGCGGTCGGCGGTACGATCAACGAGGATGATCATGTTTTCGGTCTGACGGCAGCCCAAAAGTACGGCGGTGTCTATGTTCCCCCGATGCAGGCAGTCATTCATCAGTATGCGCGCGAGATGCTGTCAGGCGGCGGACGAATGATCCTGGGCAGCGACAGCCATACACGTTACGGTGCCCTTGGTACTATGGCCATGGGCGAGGGCGGTCCTGAGCTGGTCAAGCAGCTGCTCGGCAGGACGTATGATATTAAGATGCCGGAAATTGTAGCAGTCTTCCTTACGGGCGAGGTGCGTCCGGGCGTCGGCCCGCAGGATGTCGCGCTCGCTATTATCGGAGCAGTATTTAAGAACGGGTTTGTCAAGAACAAGGTCATGGAGTTCGTTGGTCCGGGCGTGGCAAACCTTTCCATGGATTTCAGAATCGGAGTCGATGTCATGACGACGGAGACAACATGCCTGTCCTCCATCTGGCAGACAGACGACAGGACTCGCGAGTACTACGAAATTCACGGCCGCGCGGGTGATTTTAAGAGCCTTACCCCGGCGACTGTCGCTTACTATGATTCTGTGATGGAGATCGATCTTGGCAAAATTAAGCCGATGATCGCCATGCCGTATCATCCGAGCTGTGTTTACACGATCGATGATGTGCTGGCCAACACAGCGGATATTCTCCATGAGACTGAGGAGCGCGCGAAGATTTCCTTCGGTGATAAGGTCCATGTCGACCTCATGAGCAAACTGAGGAACGGGAAGCTTATGGTCGATCAGGGAATTATCGCCGGATGCGCGGGCGGCGGATTCGAAAATATCTGTGATGCGGCCGATATACTGAGAGGCAGGAGCATCGGCAATGACAGGTTCACGCTGAATGTATACCCTGCATCCCAGCCGATTTATATGGAACTGGTCAAGAATGGCGTGTTCGCGACTCTGCTCGAGACCGGCGCTGTCGTCAAACCTGCCTTCTGCGGACCGTGCTTCGGTGCGGGCGACACACCTGCCAACAACGCATTCTCGATCCGTCACTCCACAAGGAATTTCCCGAATCGCG
>JAFRCB010000098.1 GCA_017404585.1 Lachnospiraceae bacterium | reverse complement strand
GAACCGCTGCACTTTATGCCGTGGGATCCGATGGGGACGCTGGCTGAGTAACGGAAAGCAAGGGACGGTTCTTTTCACGTGGATTTTTTCACGTGAAAAGAACCGTCCCTCTTACGTTATCGCTCTTTCCTTGACAAACAAAAGCAACAACCGCCACTCGGCCAAGTGACGGTTGCAATAATAAGACCATTAACTAACTGAGATTAACCGCTTGTCGCAGTGTTCCTCTTTCATTTTCTATGATAAGGCATCTCTCGGTCTTTGTCAAGTTCAGCAGTTTTCACTCCGCCGTCCACCCTGACAGGTAAGCCTCCTGTTCCGGTGTCAGCACGTCGATGGTGATGCCCAGAGCCGCGAGCTTAGCACGGCCGATCTCATCATCAATAGAATCCGGAATATCATAGACGCGGGTCTCAAGCTCATCTTTGTGCTCCGCCAGCCACTTGAGGCTCAGAGCCTGCACCGAGAAGGACATATCCATGATCTCTGCCGGATGGCCCATGCCGCAGGCAAGGTTCACGAGACGGCCTTCACCCAGGACATTCAGAGTTCTTCCATCCGGAAGGGTATAGCCGATGATATTCTTTCTGCGTTCTTCCGCTTTCACAGCATTCTCGCGAAGGTAGGCTACGTCGACCTCGCAGTCAAAATGGCCCGCGTTGCACAGGATAGCCTGATCCTTCATGACAGCGAAATGCTTCTCTGTAATGACGTCCTTGCAGCCGGTGACAGTAACAAAAATATCGCCGTACTTTGCGGCCTCATCCATCGTCATGATGCGGAAGCCATCCATAGTTGCGTCGAGGGCTTTGAAGGGGTCGATCTCGGTGATGATGACATTTGCACCCATACCTTTTGCCCGCATAGCGGTGCCCTTGCCGCACCAGCCGTAGCCTGCGACAACGACCGTCTTTCCGGCAACGATCAGGTTGGTCGTATCCATGATCGCGGTCCAGACCGATTGGCCTGTGCCGTACTTGTTATCATAATAATGCTTTGCCTTGGCATCGTTGACAGCCATCATCGGGCAGGGAAGGATGCCCTCACGCTCACGCGCCTTCAGGCGATGGATACCTGTCGTGGTCTCCTCGCAGCCGCCGATGAGCTGATCTGCGTATTCCTTGCATCTTCCGCCGAGCAGATTGATCAGGTCGCCTCCATCATCGACGATGAGGTGCGGATGGCAGGCAAGAGTCTCTGCCAGCAGATCCTCATATTCTTCCGGGCTTACGCCGTACTTTCCGAATGTCTCAATTCCCATTTCCGCGACTGCTGCAGCCACGTCATCCTGTGTGGACAGAGGATTACAGCCTGTGAGATAAACTTCGGCGCCGCCCTTCTTGAGTACCAGACCTAAATTGGCTGTCTTGGCTTCAAGGTGAACGGAGACAGCGATGCGCATGCCTTTGAACGGCTGCTCTCTCTCGAACTGCTCCTCGATCTTGGAGAGGGCCGGCATAAAGGATCTTACCCACTCGATTTTCTTTCTTCCTGACGGTGCAAGGGATGCATCTTTAATATTGCTCATTTGATTTACCTTTCCTATTAAAATGTCTTTCTGGTTTCTCCTAAAACAGTATCACAGATATGTATCCACCATCTTCTGCACTTCATATCTGACACGTTCCGCGTCGATCGTTGCAAATTCCCGATTCCTCATGACGAACTTCCCGCCGATCATGACGGACTTAACCTCAGATCCGTTTGCAGAATAGCACAGGGATGACATGATGTTGTTAGCCGGGAACACGGACGGCTCCGTGAGGTCTACAAATACCAGGTCTGCCTTAGCCCCGTCGCTGATCTCGCCAAGCTCGCCGCTTCTCCCGAGGGCTCGGGCAGCGTTGACCGTAGCCATGCGGACCACCTGATCCGCCGGAGCTGCCGTCGAACTCCTCTGTACTCCCTTGTGAATAAGCGAGACAAGTCCCATCTCCCGGAACATATTCAGCGTATTATTGCTGCATGTCCCGTCGGTGCCGATTGCGACGTTGATGCCTGCATTTGCAAAATCACAGACAGGAGCAAACCCATTGCCGAGCTTCGCGTTCGAAGCCGGATTCGTGACGACAGTCGACCCGCTTCGCGCAATAATGTCGATGTCGTCATCCTGCATCTGAACGCAGTGGGCAAGGATCGTATGGTCGCTCAGGAACCCGAGATCATTCAGGTAAGCGACCGGTGTCTTTCCGTGCTGCTTCCTGCAATTATCCACCTCATTAAGGCTTTCGGACAAATGCGTCTGGCGCAGCATTCCCCGCTTCTCCGATTCCTCAACGACCTGAGTGAGAAGCTTCGTCCCGCAGCTGTAGATCGCGTGAGGCGAGAGAATGAACTTCAGCAGGTCACCCTCATATTTCTCCTTCTCCTCGATAGCCTGAGAGAAGCGACTCCAGCCATCCGTATACAGGTCCTCTCCGACCAGACCTCTACCGATATAGCCGCGGACTCCCGTCTCGCTCGCCGCCCTGCAGGACTGCTCGTGGAACATATGCATGTCGACAAAGCAGGTCGTGCCCGTGCGCAGCATCTCCATCATGGCCAGAAGATTGGTCCAGTAAGCGCCTTCCTTCGGCAGTGTGTCTTCGACGGGCATGACTCTCTTAAAGAGCCACTCGTCAAAGTCGACGTCGTCGGCATAGTTGCGCATGATCGTCATGTACGCATGCGTGTGCATGTTGATGAGGCCGGGCATGACAAGGCAGCTGCCTGCATCAATGACCTCGAAGCTATCTTTGGTTTCGTCCGCGGTGAACCGGATCGTGTCACCGACTACGTAAATATCTCTCTTTTCGATGGCCAGGACACCGTTCACATGTGTCATGACCTGTCCGCCGGTAATCTTATAATTCATAAATACCTTTCCGCCTTATGTCACTTTTCCTACATTTCACAGCTTTCAACATATTTCATTCAGGGCGCTCCATCAATTCTCGCTTGCGGAGCACATATCCTGATTATGTTCTGAGACAAAACTGTACCACAAGAACTGAATTGAGACAAGGTCTCTTTTGTCAAAAAAGCTGCCGTGCCATGCACGACAGCCTTACATTTATCTCACCACCGGCACCGAACTTGCCTCCAGCTGCTGCAGAGCAGCGACGCGGTCTGCAGTAGCCGGGTGCGAACTCTTCAATGTGGCAAAAAGTCCTTTCGTTTTGGCCGGATTGCCGCCCTCAAGGAATGTCAGCATGGCCTGCAGCTCACGTCCCTGTCCGCATTTGAACGCAAACTCATCCGCTATGTACTCCTGACTGCGGCTCGACTTCAGGACCAGCAGATTTCCGATTCCGGTCCAGATTGCCATGAAAAGATCAATGAAGATCATAGTGAGGAAGCTCGTAAATGAACCCATGATAATCATGAAAAATCCGTCTTCTCCGCCGGTAAAGATACCGATCATTTTGCAAATGATATCCCACACCACAATGCCAATCCTGAAAAACGTTATGATGGCTGAAAAGATAAGGTTTCCTACAGTGATAAGAAGGATCGAATCCGTGTCGTGGTGCGCAATATGGCCGAACTCATGCTCGAAGGCTGCAAGCAGCATCTCATCACTTGCGGACAGAATTCCCTTTGAGAAGCAGATCGTTTTTCTTCCGGTCGCAAATGCGCTCATCCCAGGCTCATCATTATAGCACAGCTCTATATCGTCAGGAATGCTCCTGCCTTCTGACCTGGCTGTGATCGATGCCCTGCGCTTTGCTTCGTTAAAGATCGGCATAATTCTCTGAATGATCGCCTGATCTGTCAGCGGATAACAGTGATTCACGAAGCGCAGCAGTCTCTCACCGATTCCTGACAGGGCAATCGTAAGAGAGATTAAATATATGATAAGACCTGCCGGTATAGCGATTCTGACATCCGGGTACACAAGGAAACAGATTGCGGCAATAAAGACAACATTCATGAGCAGATAGATAATGACCGGAATGTTGTGACCCTTAAACAGAGCACTCAGAAATTCCACAATATATATGGAAGAATTTCCGGACGGAGCCGACGCTGCCGGTATACCCTGATCCGGCGACGCCGGGACAGCCGGCGTTGGGATATTTTGGGCATTGGCCTGCAGAGAAACCGGTGACCCACCTCTGTCCGGATACTTTACTGCGGTTCTTGTCTGTGCCTCGCGGACAGCATAAGACGCATCTCCATCCACCCTGCCGGTATCTCCGCCTCCCATGTAAACCTGGCGGCGTTGATGCTCTACAGGAGGTTCGCTCTTTCCGACTGACCCGACAGGCGTGCCGCACTCCATACAAAAGGCTGCACCGGGAATCAGTTTCTTTCCGCAGTTCATGCAGAATTTCATCTGCTTTTTCGGCTCCGGCTCCTTATGCACTTCAAATTTAGTTCCGCACAAAAAACAGAATACGTCTGTATCATTGCACTGGTTTCCACATGTAGGACATATCTTCATAGTAACCTCCTCGTGTCGTTACCTTCCCATAACCTTACCCATGGTCTGATGCAAAACGCGGGGTATGCCTCCCGCTGCGTCAATTCAGCCATCTAAAAGCGCGGTCATATCACAGCTACCGTGCCATCGGCGCTCACACACCTGCAGCAATCATGGTAGACTTCAATGAACTCGTATGTTCCCCTGGCAGCCAGGGCTCTCGCCCTGGCGAGTTCGGGAGGCATACTTTCATTCTTTTGAAAATGATGTATGATCCCACCGGATATATTGATCGAGTGAACGTCATACTCCGGTCCGATATAGCACTTGGCAATGATGCCTTCGAGGATCCCGCCGAGCTTGACCTCCGGGAATTCCTCCTGCAGGATCCGAATGATTTCATCCCGTTGGGCATCACCCAGCACATGGCTGCCTATGTCGAGCTTTCTCATGGCCTCCATGTATTCCTTAGATCTCGGCTTTCTGAGCAGCCGGTCCAGTTCGAGTTTGGACATCTGGCGGG
>JAFRCB010000097.1 GCA_017404585.1 Lachnospiraceae bacterium | reverse complement strand
GAAGCAGCAAAATCCTGCCAGCTGAGGCATGTTTTCTGCCTTTGACCAATGCGAGCTTCATCGGGTCTTCGGCGGAAGCAGCAAAATCCTGCCGGCTGAGGCATGTTAGCTGCCTTTGACCAATACGTGCATCAAGAAAGGAAAAAGCTGCCGCAGCCGCGGCAGCTTTTTCTGAATATAGGATGAGAGATAGAGTTATCTTGTGATGATGTCTACAGGTACGTTGAAGATCTTGGCGACCTTGAGGATCGTGTCGATATGTCTGCCGACAGCGGCTGCCATGTGGTGAGTCGGGCCAGCCTCACTCCATTTATTGCAGAACTCTCTTGCTCCGCAGGTGAAGCGCATTCTCATGTTGGTGTCGCCGAATGTGAAGATCGGGCCTTCCTCATTGACGCCCTCGGCTACGACGAACTTGAAGTGGCCGTCGCGGTCCTGAGTGATGCCGAGGTATGTGATATCGCCTGTCGGCGGGTAGAACTGTGTGAGGTAGCCGCCGCCTGTCTTGCCGTGGAATACCGGAACGATCTTCATGGTCGGCTTCTTGGCCTGGGAGATATCGGCATCGCCGGAGCCTGAGTGGCCGATGATGCAAATGTCCTCATCGAAGTCAATTGAGTACATCTCGGAGAGCTGACCTGTGCCGGAAATGACCTTGAGGATGCCCATAGCCATAGCTACCTTGATATCGCCCTCGACCGCGCAGGCTGTTCCCTGCTTGATCAGCATGGAGAATGCCGGGATCAGCATGCTGTCGAGCTTGCCTGCGATGCCCTGTGCAAATCCATCATAGTGGGAAGCGATAAATCCAAGCTGCTCGTCCTTGACCCACTGCTCAAATGCAACGACATATTTTGCCATATCCCATACTTTTTCGATGCTTCCGCCACCCTCGATTTCAAATGTATCAAGAATATCCTGAGCCTTAGCGCGGATAGCGTCCTCATCTGTGATATTGTCGGCGATTGCCCACATCTTTTCCCAGTCGAACTGCTTTGTGTACAGCCACATTCTGTGATAGAGGTTTGTCTCGTCGATATAGAGGTCCATCATGCCCGGGTACGGTCTGCCGATCTGGGCAAGATTGGTTGTGCGGAATCTTCTTCTGACCTGTGCAGCGCGGCACCAGTCTTCGATTTCAGCCTTGACCTGCGGGTCTCCGCCTTCAACTACGCCTGTGATGACAGCATGTCTCTTGCCTGCTCTCTCAAGGTCAGCAACCATCTCGCCGACGGCGCCGCATGCGTAGAGTTCGCCGAGCCATGTGGGGGTGTCTGTATTTGCATAATCCGGAGCTTTCTTCTTCTGAATATTTACGAGGACAACAGGAACATCCAGATCTCTTACTGCCGGGAGCATGTTGTAGGATGTTGCGTATGTGAGAAGCTGGAGGATGACAAGGTCAACGTCGGCTGCGCGGAACAGATCGCCGGCTTCCTGAGCCTTTTCCTTTGTTGTCACCATGCCGCCGTCGATGATTTCGACTGTATCCGGGATATTTGTCTTCTTGAAATCTTCGTACTGAGCTTCGAACTCGGGAACGAGCTGCGGGAACTGGGGAAGATAAGCGCCGAGCGCGATTGAGAAGACACCAACTTTTGCTTTCGTATTAACTAACATGATTTACCTCCGTCAAGTTTTATGTACGTTTGTTTCTTGATTTAAGTTATAACACATACCCTTATGCTTAGTGAATGGCGGCACTTTTTTGAAAAACTGGCTTTTTTTGAGCGGGAAACGAATTCTTCTGCAAAGCCGCGGCGCATCTGTTATACTTTAGTTAATGGAACTACCCATGCGCAGATAGATGACCAGCCTTGTTGAATTTGTAAAATCACAGGGCACCGTCTCGTCAAGTGGGTAGTTTATGTCAGCATTATTACTAAAGACTGGAGGATTATGACTGTGATAGAGAATAACGAAATCATTCGGATCTACGGAACCGAATTCAAAGAAAATACGAAAAAACTGCTGGTCGAAGCCGAGCTGGCAGACATGATACCGTCAAAAAAGTGCAGGATCGCGATCAAGCCTAATCTGGTATCGGCTTCCGAGGCCTCCTGGGGCGCGACCACCCACACGGAGATCCTGGCCGGCATCATCGAATACCTGCAGGAGAGGGGCTATGACAATCTGGTCATCGCGGAGGGATCCTGGGTCGGAGACAAGACTTCCGTATGCTTTAAGGTCTGCGGCTACGACAAACTCTCGAAAAAGTACGGAGTTCCGCTGTTTGACACACAGAAGGACAGCTCGCACACAGTCGACTGCGCCGGAATGAAGCTGAAGATCTGTGACTGTGTGGACACGTTTGACTTCCTTATTAATGTGCCGGTCTTAAAGGGCCACTGTCAGACCAGAATGACGTGTGCTCTTAAAAATATGAAGGGACTCATCCCGAACTCGGAGAAGAGACATTTCCACACCATGGGACTTCACAAGCCGATCGCGCATCTGTCGACGGCCCTTCACCCCGATTTCATTGTCATCGACCACATCTGCGGCGACCTCGATTTTGAGGACGGCGGCAACCCCGTCGTGCGCAACTGCATCATGGTCGCGACGGACCCGGTCCTTGTCGACACTTATGTGTGCAATATGCTTCACATGACGCCTCGCGACGTCCCGTATATTCCGATGGCGGCAGCGCTCGGAAGCGGAAGCATGGACCTTGAGGGAGCTATCATCCGCACGCTGGGTGAGGACATGACCAAAGACCTGCCTGCAGAGCGCAAGATCGTTGCCCTCCAGGATTCTGTCGAGGAAGTTGAGTCCTGCAGCGCATGCTACGGCTACCTGATTCCCGCTTTGCAGAAGCTGAAAGAGGAAGGACTGCTCGACAAGCTGCCGGAGAAGATTTGCATAGGTCAGGGCTACCGTGGAAAGACCGGAAAAATCGGCGTCGGCAACTGCACGTCCCACTTTGATTTCTGCGTGAAGGGATGTCCGCCGGTCGAGTCCCAGATCTATGAGGAACTCAAGAAATATATCATCGGGTGAGATGCCCCTGCTGCAGCAGAAATTGGAAAAAACAGTCTCATCGGCGAGTGTCGATCCCCCTCTGAGATATGCAATCAGCTGCTCAATACTACACAGGAGTATTGCCGCATATGCTCAGACCTTCGGTAAGCACACAACAACGTCCGAGGACCATTAGCCTGTATCTGCAGGGCACACAGATACCGACCGCAGCGGAGACTCCACACATTCGGTATTGGATTATCAAAATGCGCCACTTTTTTAGCAAAATAGAGTCCTTTTTTTCCTGAATCAATAAGTGTAAAATGTAATCAATAAGGATAGTCTCACAAGAGGCAGCAAACAGGAGGTACAAGAATTATGGCAGTTAATCGTTTTGTCCTTAACGGAATTTCATACCATGGCCATGGCGCTATCAAGGAGATCCCGGGTCTCATCAAGGCAAGAGGCTTCAAGAAGGCTTTCGTAGCATCCGATCCGGATCTTGTAAAATTCGGTGTCACAGCCAATGTCACAAATCTTCTTGAGGAGAATGACATTCCGTACACACTGTACAGCGACATCAAGCCGAACCCGACAATCGAGAACATCCAGCACGGCGTTGAAGCTTTCAAAGAGTCCGGCGCTGACATGATGATCACCATCGGCGGCGGCTCCTCCATGGATACCGG
>JAFRCB010000096.1 GCA_017404585.1 Lachnospiraceae bacterium | reverse complement strand
TAGTCCTTCTCACCGGTCCCGCTCTCCGGTCGGGGATAGATTACAGGGTCAGCAACCACGACAAAAACATATTCAGATGGGACTATATCCAGACAGGCAAGCGCGATTGCATGGAGAGTGTCCTTCGACTTTTCCTCGTAGACACAGCGGTACGGGGTTCCCTGAAAGGCCTTCATCTGGTCCTCTATGATAAAGCGATAATCGCTTTTGGTCACAATAATAAACTCATCGCAGAACGGAAGATTTCTCGAGACCGTCTCCTGAAATAGCGAATGATTTTTCTGAATCTCAATGAACTGTTTCGGATAATTCTTTCTTGACAGCGGCCACAGGCGCTCGCCCTGTCCACCGGCCAGGATCAGACATTTCATATGGACCTCCTTCATACAGCTGTCTGCATACACATGACTTCGCGCGATAATGCATCTATAAATTTATTTTATCATTGTGACCGGAAATGGCAACTTAATTCTGGTCTCGCTGATTGACAGATGTCAGTCTGACTCCCGGCAAAAGCGCCGAGGCGTTCTTCATTCCGGGCATTACTTACGCTGCCGGATTTATGATGCAAAAAAGCAACGGCACTCGCACAGCACCATTGCTTCTCTTTTTATCCGTATAGAATTCACAGGAAGCGCGTATTTTCCGTCCTCCCGCGCCATTTACCGCCTTCTGCTCCTCATGTATTTCCCTGCTCTTTCATCTGAGAAGCGCACTCACAGCACAATCCTATGAATTCAATTTCATGCTTCTCGGCAAGGAATCCGTTCATCTCCGACCGGCTGTCAAGGTCCTGCATATAGGGCAGCACCGCATCCGCGATCCTGCCGCAGCATCTGCAGTGCAGATGGTAATGCGGCTCCGTCTTATAGTCATATCGCACATCTTCGCCCAGAAGCTGTATCCGGGTAATGCTGCCTTCATCCGCAGCATCTGAAAGCACCCGGAACACGGTCGCCCGGGATACTTTCTGTCCGTCCTGTGACAGATACTCCGCGACCATGGAAGCTGTCGGGTGATTGTCCATCTTATACAGCGCTTCCCGAATTGCCCTTTTCTGATGGGTAGTCCGTTTCTCCGTTTTAGCCATAAGATGATCTCCTCATACAATGCAGTTCATAAGTGTCCGGTGGTGCGCTGAAAATCGCGCTTCTCCGCCGACATACGTAAAGCTTATAGTGCTGTAAACCGTATTTGAGATTACATCTCAATCTTAGCGTAATGGGCGTTTATTGCCAAGACTAACCTTTTCAGACCATTATACTAAATGTCAGACACTCCCCGTTGTCTAACTGATAATCATAAAAATTCCCGCCGTCGATCCGCGACATAACAGCCATGATTGTTCCGCCATGGACAACGAAAGCGGCATCCCTGCCGTTTGCGACATCCAGAGCCTTATAAAAGCCTTTCATGACCCGGTTCGTCATCTCTTCCATAGACTCACCTTCGGGAAATGACATTGTACCGCCGCTGTCGATCCATTTCTGATAGTCAGGATTTCCGCTGAGTTCCCTGTAATTTTTTCCCTCAAAAGAGCCGAAATCACATTCGCGGAAATCACGTATAATATGCATCTCCATCCCCGGATAAATAATATCGGCAGTTTCAATACATCGTTTCATGGGACTCACGAACAAAACCTCGGGATACCCGTACTTTCCTCTTGCTGCACATTCCCTCAGATCCGCCGCACTCTCCGGCAGAATTGACTCGTCTGTCCTTCCTATATATCGCTTTTCCTTATTGCCCGGCGTTCGTCCGTGCCGAATAAAATAAAGTTCCATATCATACCCGGTATTTCTCAGCGGTTCAGATTACAACAAGGGAAGCAGCCGCTGCGATTGCCGCAAAGACCAGTTCCAGCTCCAGAATAAGGCAGCCGCAAAGGTCGCCGCTGAACCCGCCGAATTCCCGCTCCATCTTTCTGCAGAAAAGGAGTGTCCACAGAGCTCCCGCTGCCACCGCCGAAAAACCGGCATACGGCGAAACAAGGATCATGGCTGCGGCACACAATATATTAGAAATCAGGAGTGCAATCCTCACCTTAGGCTTGTCCGAAGCTTCGGTGAATGTATAAGCCAGGCCTTCCCGCTTATTACCCGGCATATAGACCATGGCTGTCCCGGTCAGCGACCTGGAATACGCAAAGCCGGCTGCCACCAGGAGCGCGTTTTCCGGTCTCACTTCAGATACAACCGCCAGCATGAGCAGATAATAGACAATTGTCATGATCACGGAGAAAGCTCCTATGTGGCTGTCTTCAAGGATCATCAATTTCTTTTCACGTGTTCCCCAGGAATTCACAGCATCCATAGTATCCATATAACCGTCCACATGAATGCCTCCCGTAAGAAGTATGGGAAGCGCGATGAGTAAACATGCGCGGGCGGTCGTTCCCGCGCCGATGTATATCATCATTCGATAAACAAAATACCATAACAGCCCTGCGATTGCGCCCACCAGCGGCAGGAAGCACAGGACGAACCGCATATTCTCCTTTTTCCAGTCCACCCGCGGCATCGGTATTTTACTGTACATTGCAAATGCAATCACAAGTGATCGTAGAACCCGCATCCTGCATCTCTCCTGTTATCTTCTCGTGAACACCCGTATTCCGTCCTCCGCGTCTTCATCAGATATAAATCCCATATCATCAAAAGTAAGCGCGCTGTTATACTCCGCTGTCACCACATCCAGGATCGGAAAAAGAAGGACAGCCCCCGTTCCCTCACCCAGGGCAAGGTCAGCGTGCAGTACTGCCTTTAGTCCAAGCTTTGACAGGACTGCCGATGCTCCCGCTTCCCGTCCGATATGAGACGCGATCAGATAGTCTCTGACATTCTCATTCATGTAAACGGCAATGAGCGCTGCCGCTGCAGATATAAGACCATCCAGAACGACCGGAATATGATGGACTGCACAGCCCGTGTAAAAGCCTGCCATCGCCGCTATATCAAGACCACCGACCGAGCAGAGCACACGCCATGCAGTATCAGCCGGGACTTCCCCATCGCATGCAGTCAATCCAAACCTGAGAAGTCCTCTTTGCACAACGTCGATTTTTCTTGTGAGGCCGCTGTCATCCAGCCCCGCTCCTCTGCCGACTATCTCACAGGGTCTCTTGCCTAAAAGGGCGGCAATTACTGCTGCCGATGTTGTCGTATTTCCGATTCCCATCTCTCCTGCCGCCGCGATCCTTATGCCTTTTTCACTGATCCTGTCAGCCATAAAAAGCCCGGCGCCGAAAGCTTTGCGGGCCTCTGCATCTGTCATGGCCGGTCCCTCAAGAAAACTGCGGGTCCCGTCCGTCACGTGGAGATCGACCATCCCCCGCGGCCTCGTCGGCAGAGACCGGGAATTAATGCCGACATCCACGCATATCACATCACATCCGGCTGACTTGCCCATGATATTGATGTTCCCGCACCCGTTCGCAATATGAACAGCAACTCCCGCGGTGAGGTCCGGGGAAGACTGCGCGATCCGCTCCGCAACGATTCCGTTGTCAGCCGCGAAGACTACTACGGCACGGCGCGATATATCTATGTTCTCCGTTTTCTGGGCACCCGCGATCCGCACGATCAGGTCCTCGAGATCTCCGAGAGAGTTTTTCGGTTTTGACACGGAGTCCCATCGGCTTTTGGCCCTAGCCATTGCTTCCGGGTCTGCGGGCAGGATTTTTATTTCATTATTCATCGATTTTGACCAGTGAGATCAGGAGCTCCGCGCATTTTTCCATCTCCTGCACACTTGCAAATTCATATCGGCCATGAAAATTATATCCGCCCGTGCACAGATTCGGGCATGGGATACCTTTGTGGCTCAGGGCAGCGCCGTCTGTACCCCCTCTTATAGGCATTGTGACACAGTTCACACCGAGCTTTGCAAACTTTTCCTGGACACGGTCGATCATATCCATATGATCTTTCATTACCTCAGCCATATTATAATAGGTGTCCCGGATATCGAGCGTGATCGTCCCCTCGCCGTACTTCTCATTGAGATATGTCGCGATTCTCCCGAACAGAGCCTTTCTCATTTCGAAAATTCCGCGGTCATGATCCCTTATGATGTACTTCATTCTGGCCTCATCCACACCGCCTTCCATAGTCGAGAGCATGAAGAAACCTTCGTACATGTCCGTGTGCTCAGGTCTTTCAATCGCAGGGAGAAAACCGTTAAATTCCATGGCCACATAGATGGCATTGATCATCTTATCCTTCGCGGATCCCGGATGCACGCTCATGCCCTTAATTTTCACCTCCGCTGAAGCAGCGTTAAAGCACTCGTACTCCAATACACCCAGCTTTCCTCCATCCACGGTGTAAGCTTCCCTGACACCGAACAGGTCCGTATTAAAATGCAGTGTTCCGTGCCCTATTTCCTCATCCGACGTGAAAGCGACAGAGATGGTTCTGTGACGGATTTCGGGATGCTCACTGTAATACTGGATCATATTCATGATCTCAGCGACACCCGCCTTGTCATCCGCGCCGAGCAAAGTTGTGCCGTCAGTTGCGATCAGAGTCTCTCCGCGGTGCTCCGCCAGCTCAGGAAAATGATCCTCCCTGAGAAGAGGATCTCCGCCCTGATAGTTCTCAATGATCCTTGGGCGTATGTTGGCACCTGACGCTGCCGGTGAAGTGTCCATATGAGATACAAATCCGAGGGGTTCTCCCGCCCCCATGAGCTTGGCATAGACATTACAGTAGTCCCTGTCGTACACAACATCTTCCGCTCCCAGCTCGACAAGTTCAGACACAAGAAGCCCCGCTAAATCATGCTGCTTCATAGTGCTTGGACTAGTCGTGCTCTCCTCGTCGCTCTGGGTGTCGATCGCCACATAGTTAAGGAATCTGTTGATCAGGTTTTCTGTCATTATATATGCCTCCGTAAATACTATAATTTTCTCAAATTCAGACATGGCCCGGCCTTGGCGGGCAGTCAATATACCTTTATTTAGTGTCCTTATGCAAAGGCTTCCCGCAACAGGCAAGAAAAAGGACGTCCCCGAAAGGACGCCCTTAAGCGGAGAGGATGGGATTCGAACCCATGCGCCCGTTAGGACAAACGGTTTTCAAGACCGCCTCGTTATGACCGCTTCGATACCTCTCCATATGTGCTGTCTCAGACAGCTAGATTATTATAACAAAGCCTGTGCAAAAAAGCAACCACAAAATCAGATTTTCAGATCTTCAGGCGTTGTGATCTTAATATTGCCGTAGGATCCTTCGATGAGCCGGATTTTTGCAAGTCCCGTCGCCTCGACCACCATCGCGTCATCCGTGATCTTACTCATATCCGTATCACGGATGAGTTCGTACGCTGCCCTTATGATCGCATAGGAAAAGACCTGCGGTGTCTGAATGCTCCACAAGGACCTGCGGTCCGGTGTACTTTTGACAAAACCGCTTTCATCCGCGATCTTGATCGTATCCTTGACCGGCATACCTGCCGCGACGGCCTGATAATTCTCGACTTCCGCAGCACATCTCCTGATAATATCTTCGGTCACGAATGGTCTTGCCCCGTCATGAATAAACACATAATCCGCCTCCGGGCAGGCAAGCAGTCCGGAATAAACGGAATCATAGCGTTCCGCTCCGCCGTTGACGATTTTCTTCACCTTTCGAAAATTCTCTTTGAGAACGATTTCTGTCCTAACAAAATCAGCCCAGTCCGGTGAGACCACCAGTACAATTTCCTGAATTTCAGGGCTCTCCTCAAATCTTCTTACCGTCCGTGTAAGCACCATCTCATTGTCAAGCGGAAGAAACTGCTTGGGAGTTGCGGAATTCATGCGCGAGCCGGTTCCGGCCGCTACAATAATTGCTGCATTCATAAGAGACCTCCATGCAATTTTTCGGCACCGTAATTATGCCGTATTGTCCCGGCATCAAAAAATGCCGCTCTGTGCGCAGGAAAGATGCCTGCAACATAATTATTTCTCCCCAAGCCTGAGTCCCGGTACAGCATTCAGATCCCATCCGCTTCTCGTTCCCGCCTCGTACTCATGGAATGCGGCCGCTCCGATCATGACCGCGTTATCCGTACAGTAAATCGGCGACGGGATAAAGAGCCTGAGACCGTTCGCATCGCACATATTCCTCAGCCCTTCCCTGAGTCCGCTGTTCGACGCGACACCTCCTGCCACCGCTACATTAATTATACCGTAATCCTTTGCTGCCTTCAAAGTATGTTCACATATGACGTCAACGACCGATTTCTGGAAGCTGGCCGCAAGATCCGCGCGGTTCACATCCTCGTGCTTCATCTCAGCCTGATTCAGATAATTAAGCACCGCACTCTTAAGTCCGCTGAAACTGAAGTCATACTCCGAGCCGTTCACTTTGGCCTTGGTGAATCGGATCGCGTTCGGATTCCCCTCCTTCGATATCCTGTCGATCTTCGGTCCGCCCGGATAGCCGAGCCCGATTGCTCTGGCCACTTTGTCAAATGCCTCTCCCGCGGCATCATCGACCGTTCTTCCGAGGATCCTGAACTTTGCCCAGTCCTCGACGATGACGAGATGGGTGTGACCGCCCGACACGATGAGTCCGAGGTAGGGGGGGACAAGGTCCGGATGCTCAATGTAATTGGCAGAAATATGACCTTCAATATGATGCACACCTATAAGCGGTTTTTTTGCCGCCCACGCAATGGCTTTTGCCTCAGCCACGCCGACCAGCAGCGCACCGACAAGGCCGGGTCCGTAGGTCACCGCAATAGCGTCCGTATCTTTAAGCTCCATGCCCGCGTCGTCCAGGGCCTTCTGTATCACATAGTTGATTTTTTCTATATGTGCCCGGGACGCAAGCTCCGGTACGACGCCGCCGTAGACTGTGTGCATATCGATCTGCGAGTAAATGACATTTGAAAGAACCTCACGGCCGTCCCTTACAACAGCGGCGGCAGTCTCGTCGCAGGAGCTCTCAATCGCCAGTATATCTATATGTCCGTCCATGTATCAGTCTCATTCCTCCTCAAAATTCAGCGTGATCTCCTGCCCGTCCCTTGCCGCGGCGGCTTCGGGGAAGATATCTCTCACGGTATCCATCTACAGGTCAGGGCGCACAAGCGACGGGGAAAAATGTGTGAGCCACATACGCAAAGGTTCAGCCTTCTTCGCTATTTCCGCCGCTTCCTGCATGGTCATATGCCTGTGCTCTCTGGCTTTTTTCTCCATGCCCGGCTCACCGTACATACCTTCACAGATGAAGAGATCCGCGCCTTTGGCATGCTTCTCGATTGATTCGGTCGGTCTTGTGTCTGTCGTATAAACGACTTTAAGCCCCTTGCGCTCCGCCCCCAGAACCATATCGGGAGTGAAGACTCTCCCGTCACTTTCGATCGTCTGTCCTTTTTGAAGCGGATTCCAGAACTTGAGAGGGATCTGATTTTTCCTCGCCCGCTCCGCATCGAACTTACCGCCCCTTCTGATGCTCACTTCATAGCCGTAGCATGTGATATTGTGATTCACTCTGAATGCGGTGATATCCATCCCGTCAATATGGAATGTCTGCTCGTTTCCTTCTATCTCAATAATCTCCAGATCGAACGGAAGCTCCGGCGCCAGCGTGCGCACGGCGGCCATCATCCTCGGCGTTCCCTTAGGTCCTATGACTCGGACCGCCTCCGTCCTGTCGGAATTACCCATCGTCAGCAGAAATCCCGGCAGACCCGCAATGTGGTCCGCATGAAAATGCGTGAGCAGAATTGTATTGATCGGCTTGAACGACCAGCCTTTCTCTCTCAGGGCGATCTGCGTTCCCTCACCGCAGTCGACGAGCAGGCTTGCTCCGTTATATCGCATGAGACAGGATGTGACCCACCTCTTAGGCAGAGGCATCATCCCACCAGTTCCAAGTAAACTGAGATCCAGCATCAAAGTCTCCATTTCAGGGCATCTGCAGTTCCTGCCTGACCGTCATGGTGACAGCATTTTCAACAGGTGCCGTATAATAGTTTTTTCTTATTCCGTCTCTTTCAAATCCAAGTTTTTCATACAAATGGATCGCGGCCGCATTCGATTCCCTTACTTCCAGGTGAATATCCGTCACCCCGTATTTCTTCGCTCTCTCGAGTATCTCTCTCATGAGCCGGGTACCTAATCCGCGATTCCTCACTTTCGCGCTCACCGTGATATTCAGCACATCCGCCTCATAAGGCACCATGAGAAGTCCGACGTAGCCGTAGATCTCCGGCCAGAAAAAATCCTCCTCATCTACAGCATCCGGGTCGTAATCCTCCGGAAACTCGTCCGATGCGACCAGAAAGAGCGCATCCTCGCGAAGAAGGTAAGTGAGCAGTCCGTTCTCATCCCACGGTGTCAGAGAGTAGGCTCGCTCAAGCTCGGCGACCGGAGAGATATCGTCAAACCGCATCTCCCGTATTATCATAGAGAATCCTTTCCTGCCATCCGGCGCTCACGTTCCTGCTCAGCCTGCGATTTTCGCAGATAGATCGGAGCGTGCTCCTCCGCCTTCACATAACGGCCTTCGGCGTAAAGCACAAGCGCAAGGGCACCGACGGAAGCAGCTCTCTGTCTGCCGACGTGGGCAGGTGCAAATGTATACGGAACCGACAATCTCTCACTCTCCTCCGCAATGACCGGCACTCCGTCGCCCAAAAAGATCACCCCGTCCTTTGTCAGGTCGGGATCCATCCCGGAAAGCTCATCGATAAGCTCTGCCGCCGCTATCGGGCGCTGATCCTTAATTGTCACGAGCTTATGGTCTTCGAATCTGTAAATTCCGTTGTAGACCTGTTTTCTCCGAGCGTCCATACAAGGCACGATAAGGCCTCCTGCATCAAACAGATTATATGCAAGACCCGCCAGCGTGGGGACCTCGATAATCGGAATGCCGAGAGCAAGCCCGAGACCTTTGGCTGTAGCGGAACCGATGCGCAGTCCGGTAAAAGATCCGGGTCCCGCAGCCACCGCCACCGCATCCAC
>JAFRCB010000095.1 GCA_017404585.1 Lachnospiraceae bacterium | reverse complement strand
CGAGCAATTGCTGATCAGGCCAGAACGATCCGTATTCCTGTTCACATGGTCGAGACGATCAACAAGCTGATCCGCGTCTCCAGGCAGCTGCTTCAGGAGCTTGGCCGCGAACCAACCCCGGAAGAGATCGCTGAGGAGATGGGCATGTCTGTAGAGAGAGTCCGTGAGATCCTCAAAATTTCTCAGGAGCCGGTTTCCCTCGAGACTCCGATCGGTGAGGAGGAAGACAGCCACCTCGGTGACTTCATTCAGGATGACAATGTTCCGGTTCCGGCCGACGCCGCAGCCTTCACCCTGCTGAAAGAGCAGCTGGTCGAAGTGCTCGGAACACTGACAGAGCGTGAGCAGAAGGTTCTTCGACTTCGCTTCGGCCTTGACGACGGCCGTGCACGCACACTGGAAGAAGTCGGCAAGGAGTTCAACGTTACCCGTGAGCGTATCCGCCAGATCGAAGCCAAAGCTCTTCGCAAGCTGAGACATCCGTCCCGCAGCCGCAAGCTGAAGGATTATCTCGACTGATTATCGTCCGCAGCCGCAGGCTGAAGAATAATCGCTTTGCGAGACTTGAATATAAATGCTGCAGTGAAAACCATAGTCGTAGGCTTTAGCTGCAGCATTTTTCAGTAGGAGGAAACATATGAATCTGTCTAAGCGGCTCATGACCGCGGTGAATATGGTGACGGAGGGCTTTGCGGTTCTTGATGTGGGATGTGACCACGCATATACATCGATTGAGCTTGTGAGGAGAAAATCCCCGTGCGCTGTCGCCTCCGACGTGCGACCCGGTCCGCTGAAGGCGGCCAGAGAACATATTGCGGAGGCCGGCCTCGAAGATAAGGTCACAACTGTTCTGGCAGACGGCGTGCCGCGCAATATCATAGGTTTGCTTCCCGAAAACATTCATGCCTCGCTGGTCATTACCGGGATGGGAGGTATGCTGATCATAAAGATTCTGAGCGAGGCGGCAGAGCTTCTGGAGAGATTTGACGAGCTGATTCTATCGCCGCAGAGCGATATTTATGCAGTCCGAAAGTATCTTGCCGAGCGCAGCTATGTTTTTATAGATGAGGCTGAGATTCTTGAGGATGGGAAGTTTTATACACTGATGAAGGTTCATTTGCGCAAAGACGATGAGAGAGATAAATCGACGAAACCCGACTCTCAGAGGGAGAGCTTAGCCGTGCAGCTAAGCGATGCTGAGCTGACATACGGGCCGTGCCTCCTCAGAAAAAAGGATGAGACTCTTAAGGCTTACCTGATCAAGAGGAGAAATGTACTGACGGACATAAAAGAAAAACTCATCGAGTCCGGAAGAGGCGCAGATGACACCCGCATTCGGGAGATCGATGAGGAAGTGAGGTTAATAGATGAAGCTGAGAGATATTATTAAGCAGCTGGATAAAGACTTTCCTTTCAGCTGGGCGATGGAATGGGACAACGTCGGACTTCTGATCGGGGATATGGAAGCAGATATTCAAAAGGTCTTTCTGAATCTCGACGTGACAGATGAGGCTGTAGCTGAAGCCTCACTTTGGGGAGCGGATCTGATTCTGACTCATCACCCGCTTCTCTTTGCCCCTGTACGGACAGTGACCGAACAGAGTTTTATCGGTCGAAGAATACGGAGGCTCATAAAAGAGGACATCAATTATGTCGCGATGCACACCAATTTTGACATCGCGAAGATGGCTGACCTGAATGCGGCGGATCTGCAGCTAAAAGACCCGAGAATCCTGGATATTACAGTAGAGGATGCTTCAGGGAACCCGGTTGGGCTCGGAAGAGTGGGGGAGGTGCCGGAGATGAGCCTTTCTGCATTTGCAGAAATCGTCAAAAATGCAATGTCACTCACGGCAGTCCGCGTGTACGGTGACCCTGACCGGATCGTTCAGACGTGTGCGGTCAGCTCCGGGTCAGGAAAGAGCGAGATCCGTGCGGCTCTTGAAGCAGGGGCGGACGTGTTGGTCACCGGAGACCTTGATTACCACTCATCGATCGATGCCAATGCCCAGGGGCTTGCCCTCATTGATGCCGGTCATTACGGCACGGAGTTCGTCTATATCACTTATATGGAAGACTACCTCAAAAAGACGTTTCCGGAGCTCAGTGTGCGCAGTATGAAAATCCGACAGCCGTACTGTGTTTTGTAATTTTGGAAGTTTTCGCAGTGACTCGAAGAAGCGCATTCGATGAGGTATATAGGCACAGAAGCCATGCCTGACGAACTTAAGACAGATCTCGAAGAACGGAGGTTGAGCCATGAATGTAACAATCAACGGAAAAATTTACGTGTATGAGGATGGAACAATACTCAAAAATATCGCGGAGGATCTCGCAGGAGAATATAAATATCCGATTTTGCTTGCAAATGTCGACGGGAAGCTCCAGGAGCTTCACCATCATCTGAATCATGATGCAAACGTTGTTTTTTTCACATCTGAGGATCCCATCGGCTATCAGACCATACGGCGAAGCATGTCCATGCTGTTCATAACTGCAGTATACCATGTCGTCGGGCAGATGCAGGACCGTCCGTCTGCAAATGTCAGAACGGTTCTCCATTTTTCGATTGATACAGGGTTCTTCTACACGATTGATGAGGACATCGAGATAACGGATGAGTTCCTCGCGGACGTCGAAAAAGAAATGCGAAGAATGATCTCCCTGAAGCTTCCGTTCAGAAAAAGAACAATTACGACAAGAGACGCGGTCGATCTCTTCCACAGGCACGGCATGTATGATAAAGAAATGTTGTTCTCGACCCGTTTGGCATCCCGCGTCAATGTCTATTGTCTCGACGGCTATGAGGACTACTACTATGGCTATATGACGATGGACACGGAATTCCTGGGCAATTTCCGCCTTCTCAGGTATCACGACGGAGTCATTATGGTCATGCCCACGAATAACAAGCCGGACGAGATTCCGGAGTTTCATCCGGAGGAAAAGCTGTTTGAGACACAGATCGCCGGGGAGGAATTTGCCGAGAACAAGCAGCTCGGCTGTGTCGGTGAGCTGAATTCCCACGTCATTTCAGGCGGGATGCGAGAGGTGATCCTTATTTCCGAGGCTCATCAGGAGAGCCGTATTTCGGAGATCGCCGCCAGAATCGCTGACAGAGGAGATGTGAAGTTCGTTCTCGTGGCAGGACCGTCTTCTTCAGGAAAAACTACATTCTCACAGAGACTCTGCGTACAGCTTCACGCCCACGGACTAAAACCGAATTATATCGGTGTGGATAATTATTTTATCCCGAGAGATGAGCTCCCGGTGGACGAGGACGGAAAAAGGGATTTCGAGTGCCTGGAAGCCATTGACCTCGAGTGTTTCAATAACGATATGAATGCACTGCTGGAGGGTAAGGAGATAAGTGTGCCTACTTATGACTTTGTCTCAGGGAAGCGGGTATTCACCGGAGAGAAGCTGCGTCTTTCTGAAGGAGAGATCCTTGTCATAGAAGGCATTCATTGCCTGAACGACGGGTTGACTTACAGCTTGCCGGCAAGCAGTAAGTTCAAGATTTATATCAGCGCGCTGACCCAGGTAAATGTAGATGAGCACAACAGAATTCCCACGAGAGACGGAAGACTGCTCCGCAGGATCATCCGCGACCACAGGACACGCGGCTACTCGGCCCAGAATACACTAAACATGTGGGATGACGTGCGTCACGGCGAGGAGAATTACATTTTCCCGTATCAGGACTCGGCGGATGAATTCTTTAATTCCGCGCTTCCCTACGAGCTGGCTGTCATCAAACAGTACGCTCAGCCGCTCCTCTTTTCCGTGCCCGAGGATGACCCGCAGTATTATGAGGCAAGGCGGCTGCTCAAGTTCCTCGACTATTTCCTGGGTATTCCGCTGGACGATGTGCCGACGAACTCAATCCTCAGAGAATTCCTCGGCGGCGGGTGCTTCAGATTATAAATATGTCTGCAACGGGTCAGACAGGCTGATCGGAGTCTAGAACACGTCGCAAACATCATCTTCATCGAAAAACGCAGGTCCTTTCTGTGATCTTAAAAAGCTAAAGCTTTTTGATCTCACTGGGTAGGACCTGCAATGTTTTTCTCACGAAGATGGATGCTTTGCAGCCGGAT
>JAFRCB010000094.1 GCA_017404585.1 Lachnospiraceae bacterium | reverse complement strand
GTTGCCTCGAGTGTGACCGCTGACAATCTGTGTATTACTTTGACAATGTTCTTGCCGATATCATGGATATCACCTTTTACTGTAGCAAGAATTATCTTTCCTCTGGACTCGGAAGATTCTCCGCTCTCGGCGATCTGCGTCTTAATGACCTCGAAACACTCGCTGGCTACATCCGCCGCCAGGATCAGCTGGGGCAGGAATATCTTTCCTTTCTCGAACTTCTCCCCGATCACATCGAGCGCAGGTATGAGCACATCATTGATGATCTCCATTGCGGAGCATTCTTTCAGCAAATCACCCGTCAGCTTACGCCCATCATTCTTAAGACCTCGCTCCATAGCCTTGAGAATTCCCGCACCCAGCGGACCTTCCATGCCTGCTGAAGCATTGTTTCCGGCGCTGTTGGTATTGCCATATTCTGATTTGTGGGCAATGCCGCCTTCTATTCTCTTGGAGCTGCCGGTTTGAGCGCCTGTAACATGCATACTCTCTGCTTCGGCTGCTCCTGCTCCGTCAGCTGCACTCACTGCCGCCCTGCGCGCTGCAAATTCCGCCTTTGCCTTATTTACCGCACGGCATTTATCGCACGTGCAGCCCGCGGGATGATTTGGAATATTCAGTGCCGGCACCAATGGTATGGCATTCATGGTGGCTCCGGCAGGCGATATACTGTCACTTCCTGCAAATAAAGCCGCATAGCCCGCAACCTCCGCCCATCCGGATCTCATGGCTGTTATCTCTGCCCTTGCCTCGTTGAGCTCCTTTTTCGCCTCTGTAAGCTGCACATCGATCGGATTGTGATCCGAGGAGTACTCAATAAATCCGAGAGAATTCTCGTCATGACCTGCAAGCACCTTGAAGGATTTCACGGTCCACATCATCTGTGGGAGATTCGGATTCATTATTGGCAGGTCAAGACCGGCAGAAAGAGCCATTGTGAGGAATGTCGTGTTTATATTAGACCTGTTCGGGAGACCGAAAGAAATATTCGAGACGCCCAGCACATTCTTAAGACCAAGATCCTCGCGCACCCGTCTGACGGCTTTCAGAGTCTCCATCGCAGCCTTCTGCTCAGCCGAGACCGTGAGTACAAGACAATCGATCGCGATATTTTCTTTTTTGATGCCAAGGGCTCGCGCATTATCGACAATCTTTTCAGCTATTGCGATTCGCCCATCCGCGTCTTTCGGAATACCGTTTTCATCGAGAGTGAGACCAACCACAGCTGCGCCGTATTTTGCGACCAGCGGCAGGATTTTATCCATCACGGCTTTCTCACCATTTACTGAGTTTACAAGCGGTTTTCCGTTGTAGACTCTGAGCGCTGCTTCGAGGACTTCCGGCTTTGTAGAGTCAATTTGCAGCGGTACATCTACGACAGACTGAAGAGCTTTGATGACCTTCACCATCATAGCTTTTTCATCGATTCCCGGCGCTCCGACATTGACATCCAGAATGTCTCCTCCCGCTTCGACCTGCTGGATTGCCATGCCGAGGATGTAATCCATGTCCTCTTCTTTCAGGGCCTGTCTGAATCGTTTCTTGCCTGTCGGGTTGATTCGCTCGCCGATGATGCGCGGTTCGGAAACTACTACAGTCTTGAGCGGTGAACAGATAGCCAGATCACGGATTCTTGCAAGTCTTCTTTTTGCACTGTTTTCATCGGTCTTTACAGCCTCAACGATCCCATCATCATTATTCACAAAAGAATCCCCGGACAATTCAAGGGTATCAGCATTAACACGTCTATTGGAGTTATGAAGATCTGCACTGTCCTCTCCTGCTTTTCTAAGTCTTTCTGAATCAAGCATCTGTCCCAGCGCAGCAATATATGACGGATTTGTTCCGCAGCATCCGCCAAGGATTTTGGTGCCGAAGGTGAGCATGGAGGAGCAGGCATTTGCAAATTCCTCCGGTCCCACATTATATGTATTAGTCACCGGATCAGGAAGGCCTGCGTTCGGCTTGACAATGATGGGAACATCCGACCATTTTGAGATTTCTTCGACAATCGGAACGAGATCCTTCGGGCCAAGCGAGCAGTTGACACCGAGGGCATCGACGCCCAGACCGCAGAGAGTCAGACACATCGCGGAGACCGAGCAGCCCGTGAATGTGCGGCCATTCTCCTCGAAAGTCATTGTTACAAAGACCGGCAGATCACTGTTCTCCTTGGCGGCCAGCACAGCAGCTTTTGTCTCGTAGAGGTCTGTCATTGTTTCAATGATGATAAGGTCAGCGTCCTTGCCGGCTTCAACGATCTCACGATAGATATCGTATGCTTCCTCGAACGTCAGGGATCCGGTGGGCTCAAGAAGCTGACCTATGGGACCCATGTCGAGGGCGACGGCGGCTTTATGGGGAGCGGAAGCAATCTCCGCGGCCTTGCGGGCATTCTTTATGGCTGCTTTAACAATTTCAGCAACCGTAAAATCAGTGCCAGCCATTTTGAGGCGGTTGGCTCCAAACGTGTTGGCATAAACGATCTGAGATCCAGCCTCGATGTACTGGCGATGTATGTCAACGATCCACTCCGGCTTTAGAATATTGAGGGTTTCCGGCACAGTGCCGACCTCCATGCCTTTTTGCTGAAGCATGGTGCCCATGGCGCCGTCGAGGATCACGAAATCATTTTTGAGAAGCTCTTTTATATTCATTGAGTTGCCTCCTATAGAAAAATTCTTTTACACTCCAGCCACCGTGATATGTCACTTCGGTCTTGATTCTATGACTCCCTTATTTCTATGACACGTCTCGATATGCGAAACGAAACAAAGATCACTGGGATTCGGTCTGAAGATGTCAGTTGACGCTGACCCGAATCACGTGCCAAGTCTTACGATTGAGACTTGAACTACTGGAACAGCCATGAATCAGCGTGATTGGCACGTTCCACCATTTAATCGAAATGTACAGCGACCACCAAGCGTGCACATCTCACAGCTCTTCATCGTTTCTTTAGACAAATCGTGGCCAAGACCGATGACACATGTTACAGATTTAGTAGGTGTGAGCAGCAGGCTCTCATTGACACAGACACCAATACGTTTTGGCGCATCCAATATGTCAAGAAACTTGCTTTGACCGGTCAGCGGAAAATCACCGTAGCCCAGGCCAAACCGCCATGTGTGCTCGAGATTCGGAAATCCCTGCAGAATTTCATTTTCAGCTAAATCACATACCTGCTCGACTGCCGCAGAGGCAAGTGCGTCAACTACGATTGCTTCTGCCATGGCTGAT
>JAFRCB010000093.1 GCA_017404585.1 Lachnospiraceae bacterium | reverse complement strand
CCGGCATCATCCTGTTCAACGTCATTGTCATAGTTTATCTTGTGAATTCGGAGATGGATTCATCCGCGAAGTCCACTTGGATACTGGTCATTGCGGTCACCTCCGTTTTCGGAGCGCTGTTTTATCTATACACGAGGTCCTCGCTTGGAAGCGCCGCTGTAAGAGAAGGTCACAAAAAGCTGCTCAATACTCACAAAAATGATCTCCGTCAGGATAATGACGTAATAAACAATCTGGAAGCTGACAGCCCCGAGACACGGGATCTGGTCACCTACCTGAACCGGTCCGGGACCTACCCTGTGACACAGGGCAACGAGGTCACCTACTATCCTCTCGGGGAAGACAAGTGGAAAGACATGCTGATCGAGCTTGAGAAGGCAGAGCATTTCATTTTCATGGAATACTTCATTATCGATGAGGGAAAAATGTGGGGGACGATCCTCGCTATTCTGAAACGCAAGGCTGCCGAGGGAGTTGAGGTTCGCGTCATGTACGACGGTATGTGCGCATTTTCTACGCTGCCCTACAATTACCCGGAAATGCTCGAGGGCATAGGCATAAAGTCCAAGATGTTCTCTCCTCTCACACCCTTTGTCTCTACACATTACAATTACCGCGACCACAGAAAGATTCTGGTCATTGACGGCAAGGTCGGCTTCAACGGCGGCGTAAATATAGCGGACGAATATGTCAATGAGACCGTTCGTTTCGGCCACTGGAAGGACACCGCGATCCGCATCAAGGGTCCCGCGGTCAAAAACCTGACTCTCATGTTCCTCAATATGTGGGAGATTCTTGCACCGGACGCCGATTATTCCAGGTATTTAGATGTGCCGACGGAGCCCTGCCCTTCGGTCAAAGGCTACGTCATTCCCTACGCGGACAACCCGTTCGATGACGACAAGGTGGGCGAAAAAGTTTACATGAGCATTCTGAACAGGGCAAATCATTATGTCCACATCATGTCTCCCTACCTGATCCTCGACGACGAGCTCCTCATGGCCCTGAAGTACGCCGCGGAGCGAGCCATTGACGTCAAACTGATACTGCCGGGGATCCCCGACAAAAAAATGGTGTACAATCTGGCAAAGAGATATTTCAAGACTCTGCTCGAATCAGGCGTAAAGATCTACCTCTACACTCCGGGCTTCGTCCATGCTAAAGTCTTCGTCTCTGATGACGTAAAAGCCGTCGTCGGAACGATCAACCTTGACTACCGCAGTCTCTACCACCACTTTGAGTGCGCAACATATATGTACGGCACGGACTGCATATCTGACATCGAAGATGATTTCACGAAGACTCTTTCACGCTGTCATCAGGTCACAATGGAGGATATTAAAAACGAGAAGTTCTTTGTACGGCTGACCGGAGGCCTGGCAAGACTTATTGCTCCGCTGCTGTGATTTTCCGCAAATGAATGGCTGCCGCAAAACGACGCGGCAGCCTTTTTCATTAGAAAAGAAACAGAAAATTTTTGAAAAAGCTGTAACGAAAGCCTGTCAGCGTGCATTAACTGACAGAACCGATCAGAAAGGAGGTGAGAAGCCGATGTCGATGGAAGAAATATACCGGCAGTACGCGAAAATCGTGTACGGGTTCCTGCTCACAAAGACGCATGACTCTAATATAGCCGAAGAACTGACGCAGGAGACCTTCTTCCAGGCGATCCGAAGCATTGACCGCTTCGATGGGAGCTGCAAGGTATCGACCTGGCTCTGCGCAATTGCCCGAAACGTGCTCCTTGCCTACCGTCGAAAAAATCCGACCGCCGAAGAACTTCCGGAATCTATAGGGTCCCGGCCTTCCTCGGAGGAGGAAGTCCTTGGTGAAATGAATCGGCTTGACCTCATCCGGCTGATACACGGACTGCCGGAACCCTCCCGCGAAGTGGTGTACCTGCGAGTGTTCGGGGATCTTTCATTTGCAAATATCGGTGAAATCCTCAGAAAATCCGAAAACTGGGCGCGGGTAACTTTTTTCCGCGCAAAAGAAAAGCTTAGAAAGGATGTGGAACAATGAGTCAGAAAATTCCATGTGAAGTAGTTCGGGATCTGCTCCCGTCCTATATAGACGAGCTGACGAGCGATGTCACGAACCGCATTGTAAAAGACCATCTTGAAGGATGTGAAGAGTGCCGTAAGATTTACGGCTCAATGACCGGGTCTCTGACCGGAGAAGAAGAAAAAATCAAGGAACAGGGTGAGATCGACTTTCTCAGAAAAAACAGGAGGCGGAACAGAAGGATTGTCTTTGGCAGCATCGCCGGCGCAATACTCATCGTGCTCAGTGTACTGCTCACAAGAACTTTCTTCATCGGGAACGGTAATTATACAAGTTGGACCGCGGAAAATCTCACGGTGAAAGACAGGCAGCTCGATTTTGTGGCAGTCCCGACAGACAGTGCTTCCGCCATATCGAAACTGAGTTTTGACGAGGAGAACGGCATCGTTACTGTACATGCCCGGGCTGTCGCTGTGAGCCCGTTCCACACAGGAAGCCTCGGGACAAGTTTCACCGCATCCGAGACCATCCGTGAGGTCCGGCTCGGCGACCGCATCGTCTGGTCGGAGGGCACGGCCGTATCTCCGCTCGCATCGGATCTTTTTAACGCACGCCACAGCTATGTCGGTGATATGTCTGCCAACAACCGCCTTGCAAATGCGCTGAGTCTCTCCTCCTACATCGGTCAATTCACAAATGAGCTGAAGACCGATAAAGAGCCCTACGGCTGGAGAATACTCCTGTCAGATCCGATTCCCGACGATAAACTCGCCCGGAAAGAGCAGAACATGGACACCTCCGGGCGGATCATTGTAGGCCTTATCGAAAATCTCGATCATGTGACATTCGTCTACACAGCGGGCGGGACAGAGCAGGAAAAGACCGTCACTGCCGCGGAGGCCTCAGCCTTTTTCGGGGAAGATATAAAGAACTGCGGCACGGACATCCGGGCGCTTGGCAGACTGCTGGAAATTCACGGGTTATTATAGTAGATGAACGAGCCGACTGCTTGAGCTTCACGGCTTGTTATAATAGATGAACGAGCCCTTACAGAGCAGCCGACCGTCATCTCCGACCACCTCTGTGTCGATGTAGGAGAAAGTCCTGCCCGCACGCCGCACCAGACCGATGCAGCGAAGCTCTTTCACACCGCGGGTACCACTCATATACTCAATATTACCGGAGACGGTGGGACCGAGACCGCCGCCGCAGATATTTGCAACACCAGCGACAATGTCCATCAGGTTAAAGAGACAGCCGCCATAGACCATGTCGTATAAGTTCAAATGCTCCGGAAGCACCGGCATGACTGCCTCACAGTGGTCCTTCTCAAGAACCGTAAACGCAAGACCATTGTCTTTCT
>JAFRCB010000092.1 GCA_017404585.1 Lachnospiraceae bacterium | reverse complement strand
TGGGAATCATTGACCCTGGTATGCAGGAGAAACTGAATGCGGTTGCTTCGTTCTTTGACAGTATTGATTTCGCCTATACGCTTGAAAATGATATCCTTCATCGCCTCTGGAGCAAATTCATGCTGAACGTCGGCGTGAACCAGGCCTGCATGGTCTTTGAGACAGGTTATGGCGGTGTTTCCGAAAAAGGCAGTCTTCCCCACGCCGTCATGGTGGCGGCTATGCGCGAGGCACAGCTTGTCGCGGGTGCCGAGGGTATATGCCTGACGGAGGATGACCTCACCGGCTATGTGGAACTCATGGCGTCTCTGTCCCCGGAATCCATGCCGTCGATGGCCCAGGACCGGGTGAACGGGAAAAGATCGGAGGTGGAACTATTTGCCGGAACAGTCAGACGTCTGGCCAAAAAGCACGAAATCATGGTGCCGGTAAATGACTATTTATATAGAAGAGTTATGGAGATTGAGGCGGAGTATTGACGCACCACAGCTTCATGCAAGCAAAACGCGCCGATGCTATCATTGCCAGTTAGTTTAAGGCAGAGTATTGACGCATTATAGTTTCAAGTGAGAAAAATGCAGCCGATACTATCATTGTCAGGAAGATAGAGGCAGGGTACTGATTTTAGAGTAATGGGGACTGACTATGAGGAAAATCAGTAGACTTTTATTAAAAAATATGACTGCGGCTTTGCTCTGCGCAGCACTTCTTTCCGGCTGCGCAGCTCCAGGAGGAGCGGACGGCACTGCTGTGAATCCAAAAGGAGAGGACGGCACTATTGCGGATCCAATAGGAGCGGATAGCACAGCAGCCTCTTCAAAAGATACTGTCTTGGCTCCAATTCTGGATGACAGCAGGGAATCACTGCCGGGGAGAGATACCATTGAAGAGACTTCGGAGCCGGAAAACGGGATGTCTGAAAAGCCCAGACTTGTTTCGGACGACGAAGAGCCGTTTTCCCCGGAGCGGGCGCTCATGAAAGCCAATCAGGTCCAGAACGTGGGAGACGCAGTCATTTATCCTGCAAATGAAGGCGCAAAGAACAAGAAGAAAGAGTATTCCGTCTTCGTCTATATGGTCGGGTCGGATCTTGAGGCTTCCTACGGCTATGCGACGCGCGATATGCAGGAGATGGAAGAATCCGGCATAGATTTTGATACCAATAATCTCGTGATCTATGCCGGCGGATCCCGCCTCTGGAAATCTGATATTCCGAGTAATCAGAACAATGTCCTTGATATGAGCCTCGAGGGGGAGGAACGGGTCGTTGCAGCGACCGGGCACACATCCGACATGGGCGCTCCCGAGACATTGGCAGCCTTTCTTGAATATGCTGTGGAGTATTATCCGGCGGAGCATTACGCACTCATTTTCTGGGATCACGGCGGCGGTTCGATCTACGGCTACGGGAACGACACCCTTTATTCGGGCGATTCCCTGCTTCTTTCTGAGATGGATTCGGTACTTGCCGCGTCGCCGTTCGGTGAAAACGGCAGTGCCCACCTTGACTGGGTAGGCTTTGACGCCTGCCTTATGTCAACTGCGGAGAATGCGGTGATCTGGAGTAAATATGCCGACTACCTTGTCGCGTCTGAGGAGACTGAGCCGGGAGACGGCTGGTGCTATAGCTTTCTTGATGTCCTGAACGAGAAAAATGCGGCGGAGGACATCGGAAAGGCGATTGTCGATGCATACAGGGACTATTATGAGGAAAAAAGGACTCCGCTGAATGACCCGGACATTACGCTGGCCCTCATGGACCTTCGGAAAACCGGAGCTCTGGTCGACAGTATTGACGCGCTGGTCAGCAATATGGAGGAGGGCATTGCCGAACATAGCTTTCCTGAGCTGGCAAGAAGCCGAACGAACACGAAAATGTTCGGACTCAGAGATTCAAGAGCGACCGCGTATGATCTGCTCGATATCAGAGACCTCGCTCAGAAGATGACAGAACAGTACCCTGACGCGGCAAATGATGTCACGAAGGCTCTGCAGGAGATGATCGTTTACAGCACAGACGAGGTCGAGGGCGCATGCGGACTGTCCATGTATTTTCCCGGCGAGAACAGAGAACTGTATGAGGCTGTTTCAGCTGATGAAAACTGGAATTCGTATATTTCCGAGAGCTTTGCGGAATTTGCCCGCCGGTACGCGGAGAAATGGACAACGGCTGCCGACGTCGACTGGACCCTTGCGGCACCTGTCTCCGCAAACGGAGAAGTGACCCTGCAGCTTACCGAAGAACAGGCTGCCAATATAGATAAGGCAATGTACACGGTGCTCACCGATGAGGGCAACGGGTTTTATCGAAGAGCTCTCTGCAATGCGGAAGCGCAGGTTGATGAAAACAACCTGCTTCACGTCAGTAAGAACCCGTCACTGATTTTTGCGGTCAGTGATTATGCGGCTATGTCAATCCCATGCGCGTTCGTACAGACTGATAAGCGCGAAGGAATCGCTACATATGACAGCATCCGGTCATTCCTCTGCTACGGACTGGAAATGACCAGTGATCCCTATGACAGGGTAACTGCGACTGTCGAGGAGACTGACGGAGAAGTTACCGTCAAGTCGTTCCGGTGCAACAGCACATCCGCTGCAACGGGCGGCAAGAATACAGTAGATCTTGATGAGTACTGCACGCTTCAGGAGTATACCTCTGACACGGTCTATCCGACCCGCTCGGACGACGGCACGATGCTTCCCT
>JAFRCB010000091.1 GCA_017404585.1 Lachnospiraceae bacterium | reverse complement strand
GTCTCCGATCTTCTTTCTCTCCTCATCGGAGATTTTCGTAAAGCTGAACTCATAGCCGAAGCTGCCTGCCATAGCGACGAGCGCGCGAGTCTCAAGCGGAGTCACTCTTCCGTTCTGCTCGTTCGGGATGACCGAGACATGGGAGCCGACCGAGGAGATCGGGTAGAAGAATGACGTGCCGTACTGGATGCGCAGACGATCGATCGCGTCAGAGTTGTCACTGCACCAGATCTGAGGTGTATAGTACAGCATACCGGCATCGAAACGTCCGCCGCCGCCGCTGCAGCCCTCGATCATGACATTCGGGTAGTTCCGGTTCTGCCGCTCAAGAAGATCATACAGACCGAGCATGTAATCATAGAGTACACGGCCCTGTTCCTTAGTCTTCAGAGAGTATACGTCCGCGATGTTGCGGTTGTAATCCCACTTGACATACTCAATATTGGCGGAATCCAGGATGTTCTTCATGCACCCGTACAGATAATCGACGACATCCTTTCTTGACAGGTCGAGAATCAGCTGATCTCTTGCGCGCACCGGATCGCGGCCGGGGATCTTCATCGCCCAGTCCGGATGCTCGCGGTAAAGGTCACTGTACTCGTTAACTGCTTCCGGCTCTACCCAGATGCCGAATTTCATACCGATGTCGTTGACGCGCTCTACAAGCTGGCCGAGAGTTCCGCCGAGCTTCTCCTCATTTGGGGTCCAGTCTCCGAGACCCTGTCTGTCATTTTCGCGCGAGCCGAACCAGCCGTCATCCATGACCAGCATCTCGACGCCGGTCTGGTGAGCCTGCTCAGCGAGCTCGACGAGCACGTCGCCGGTGAAATTGAAATAGGAAGCTTCCCAGCTGTTGACGAGCACCGGGCGCGGGATCATCTGGAATTTTCCTCTGCAAATGTGCTCTCGTATGCAATCCTGAATATTCTGCGACAGTCTTGTCAGACCCTCGGCAGAATAGCTCATAATGACTTCGGGGACAGTAAATCTCTCACCGCCATCAAGCGGGTAGCGGAGCTTTTCATCCATGAGACCCATCTGGAAGCGGGTGTTGCAGAACTGGTCCCTTTCCGCTTCACATTTGAAGCCGCCGCTGTATACATGGACGAGGGCGTAGGCTTTGCCGGAGTTTTCATTTGCAGACCGCTCACACAAAATTGCCGCGCAGTTGTGTTGGTGAGAGGACATACCTCTGCGGCTGCCGATCACCTGCGCAGTCTCCTCGACAGGCGTTCTGAGCAGGTTCCTCTCCATCGTGTGACGGCCATGGAACGTAATAAAATCATAGTCTCCGGACACAAAATCGAGTACAGCGCTCTGGGCTTTCTCCACAAAAACGCGCCCTTCGCCTCTGTTTTCAAGAATAAGTGCGCGGGTGATGATGTCATATTCGGGCAGCACGCCGTAGAGCAGATGCGCGCGAACGTGAGTTACGGCATCCTCGAGCGTGATCTCCAGCGTCTCGGCTTCATCCTTCGAGGCGTAAACAGCCGGAAGCCCGTCAAGACCGTACTTGCCCTTCCTGATTTCATACTTTACAAAGCGGAAATCGCAGGCGTCGGATCCATCCGAGTTTTCAATGATGACAGCCGGGCTTCGATAGTCACCGGTACCGCTGGTAGGAAGTTCCTGGGGAAGGAAGTCCATAGAATACTGGCGGCTCGGAGTGGAATTTCCGGGAGTGCCGGAAAAACCTCTGTCGCCGTAATTTAAAAGAAATTCCATGCAGCCCTGGGTGCGGCGGCCATAATAAAGGTGCAGGAGAAATCCGTAAGGATCTACCTGCATCTGATAAGTTGTATTCTCCGTATGGATGGTGAAGGTCCTGTCTTTCCTGCTGTATACGATTCCCATACATCTATCCTTTCGCTGCGATGCGGAAAACATCGCAAATGTATTTTTATAGTTTCATTAGCACGTTACTCACCAAAATACCATGTTTCTATATGCTGTACAAGGTGCTTTTTAATCTCTGACATGGAATTATCGTGACAAGTGCTCCGCACCCTGCGCAGCTCGGCAGGAACACCGTGCCGTACATGAATTTCTTTGCAAGTTTTAATGCTGCATGGTATAGTATGTCTTATCGGAAGTTGCGACAGCAACTCCCGATAAAAGGGCGATGAAATCGCCCGTAATTCGATTATCGGGTTCGCGAAGCGGTTCCGATACTATGAAAAAATGAATCGACGAAAGGGTACAATTCATGGACGAAAGCACACGCAATAAAATTCTTCTTGATCTCGGCTGGGCTTTTCTGACACTGGTCGCATACACATTTATTCAGCACCTGCTCGGCAACACAGTGACTCTGACCAGCAAGATCGCGATCTTCATCGTTCTGAGCGCTCTGCTGCTTCTCAATGATTTCAAATGGAAAAAGGACGACCTGAATAAAAAGAAAGATAAAGAGCCGGAAAAGAATATTAAGAGACATATTCGAAGGCTTAAGTAAATTGCGAGCTCTCAGGGATTCGGCACTGATCCGGATCCCATATTTTATCTCAGTGGTGGTAAGACCCACGCTTCTGCAAACGGCGGGTAAATCAATATCCTGCTCGTTTCAGCGGCGGGTCACAATCCATCAGACTATTCGAAAGGAACTGGAACTATATGGCAAAACTACTGACATCCCGCGACCTCGCGCGGGTCTCCTGCAGCTCCTGCGAGGGCTGCGGCGAGTGCTGCCGGGGCATGGATGATACGATACACCTCGATCCATATGACCTGTACGAGCTCGAGAAGCATCTTGGCAAGAGCTTCGACGAGCTCTTTGACGTTCGCATTGGACTACATGTCGAGGACGGGCTGGTCCTTCCCCACCTGCTCATGAGCGGGGACAATGTCGCCTGCACGTTCCTCGGACCGGACGGTCGCTGCGGGATCCATAATTTCAGGCCGGGCTTCTGCCGCCTCTTCCCGCTCGGGCGCCGCTATGAGGACCGCTCGTTCGGCTACTTCGTGGTAGACGGAGCATGTCCGCGCCCCTGCACAAAGGTGAAGATCAGCAAGTATCTGGAGATACCCGGGATCGGTATCTACGAGCGCTACATTACCACATGGCATTACTTCTGCCGGGACGTGCAGGACCAGCTTCGCGCTTCCGGCGACGAGGAATTCATTCAGCGGACTGCGCTCCGCATACTTGAGATTTTCTTCGCCGTTCCGTACAACACGGACCGACCGTTCTATCCGCAGTTCGAGGAGCGGATCGCGCCGCTTATTTAGAACGCTGTTGCGAGAACATCACCCTTAAGATAAAGATTGCCCTGTACGTCCCCTTTAATTGGAGCAAGATGCTCTTTCTTGACCATATAGGCAAGATTCTGTCTGGAGCATTGAAGAACATCACACGCTTCCGCTGTGTCCAGTACATTCTTTTTCACAAAAGAGTAAAAATCCTCCAGGGTCAGCGGGATATTTACCCCGTTTTTATAAAGTGAGGAAGCAGATAAATCCATCGAATCATTGAACGTGACCGCATAACCTCCGGCTGTGATTCTGCCGGAATTATACAGCCTGTCATTTCTGAGGATTTTTTCTATAGTCGGTTGGTCATCATTTGCAAATGTACTCAAATCCACCTTCTTAACACTCCCGTCAAGGAAAAAGCACAAAAGGGTATGATCTGCGCATAAAACGCAGTCTTTCAGATTTTTCCGTCTCCTTATAGCAGCGTAATCCGGCATCTGTGTGAGTTTCCTAATACAAAGGCTGTCCTGAGAGCAACGTCCGCCGGACTTTTCAAGGAAGGTCATTTCATCATACTCCTTCAGCTTATGATTACTCAGAATCATGCCGATATTCTGTCTGCCGCTCGGAATTATGCGCTCCTGCACCCAGAGCAGACTGATATCTCTCG
>JAFRCB010000090.1 GCA_017404585.1 Lachnospiraceae bacterium | reverse complement strand
TCTGCCGCTTCTTCCTCGGCTGCCGGTGCCTCTTCTGCTTCCGGAACTTCTTCTGCCGGAGCTTCCATAGCTTCTTCAGCTGCAGGTGCCTTCTCCGGAGCTACCTTGAATGTGTCATTCTCATCCTTAGCAAGAACAAGGTAACGAAGAACGTTATCCATAATTCTCAGAACGGACTCGAGCTGTGCGGGAGCCTGTGACTCTGCCTCGAAATTGATGAAGAAATAATAAGCTTCTGTCTGCTTCTGGATCTCATAAGCGAGCTTGCGCTTTCCCCACTCTTCGACTTCGCCGATTGTGCCGCCGAAGCGCTCGATGTAATCCTTAGCTCTCTGAACAGTTGCGGCAATTGCTTCGCTGTCCAGCTTTGCGCTGACGACCAGTGCCAATTCATACTTATTCATGCTGTGTCTTTTCCTCCTTTTGGCCTTTGGCCTTCCGCTGTTTCACGGAAGACAAGGAACATTTATAAATTTTCACGGAAATATACTATATCATAGGGGTGCCATGAAATCAAGCACATTTTTCTATTTTTTCGGGCAGTCTCCATATGCTGATGAGTCCCCCGCATGGCTGCACTTTTTCTATGGCCGTGACCATACCAGGTAATAATGATTCGGCATTGCATATAATGCAACAGTTCAGACAGGCTGTTCTTTCAGTACGAATCCGGCGTAAAACATCCATCTTCGTGAGAAAAACATTGCAGGTCCGACCGAAAGATCAGAAGATGCGAATGCATCTTCTAAGCTAGCAGGGAAGGACCTGCGTTTTTCGATGAAGATGATGTTTTGCGCCGGACTCGAGAGCTACATTACAGCCTGTCCGAACTATTGCCGTTCTTCTTAAGTCCTCAGGTAGAGATTGTGGAGGAACTTGACAGCCTCGCCTCTGGTGCAGCTCTTCGTGTCGCGGAAAGTTCCGTCGGAGAAGCCTGCCGCCACTTTCTTTTCGTAGGACCAGATCACTGCCTTGCGGAACGCCGGGGTTATGGAGTCTTTGAATGGATTTTTCGTGGATTTAGGCTGAGGACAGCCTTTATATCTCCATATGAACATCATAATATGACCGCGCGTGCAGTCCTTATTAATTCCGAATGTACCGTCGCTGTAGCCCTTGGTGATCCCCTTCTGGCTGCCCCACAGGATTGCCTTATAATATGCGTGAGTCTTCGGCACGTCGGAGAAAGGACTTTTTGTCACACTCTTAGGCTGAGGACACCCTGCGTAACGCCAGAGAAACATCATGATATGGCCGCGTGTACAGATCGTATTGATTCCGAATGTACCGTTACTGTAGCCTTTTGTGATTCCCCGATTCACTGCCCACGCGATCGCTTTCGCGTACACGTGGTTGTATGGCACATCGGGGAACGGTCCCTTCGGCTTAGGCTTAGGTGTAGGTGTAGGTGTAGGTGTAGGCGTAGCCGTAGGCTCCGGCTCCGGTTTAGGATTACCGTACGCGTAGATGCAGGCATTGCCGAATGTATTTTTCAGAGAGACCTGTTTGCCGGAAATCGTCATTGAATCCTTTGCGCAGTCGAGATATCTGCTGCCGTCAAAAACATAGGACTGCCCCGGTTCGCAGGAAGTACTGCGCCGCTCATTTGACGGTCCTTCAAATGTAGACGTCAGGGTTCCGCTGACGGTCTCCCTGAGGTTCACGATCACCGCGAATTTATCCCCGGCGGCGACCTCGACATCTTTCTTCAGATAAATCTTGAAGAAGCCTCTGCCCTCGACAGTTCCGCTCTGCAGAACCGCCTGTACTCCGCTTGTAGGATCCGTATTGTCTTCAAGATTCGTCATCACGTAGATATTATACTTACTTGCAGCTGTAGTATAGATACCGACGCAGTCGATGGTCTCATCGCGCTCCGGCTCGAACACATTTGCAGTATACGAAACGCCCTTGAGTTCATTCACATAGCCTGTACCCGAATAGGAAAATACATCCTCATCGCGCAGTGTTCCAATCGCCTCACGCTCGGGTACAAACACAGTTGCCGAGCCCAAAGAAGCGTCATAGTAGGAGACCCAGTTGTAACCTTTCTGGGTTCTCGGGCTTGCACTTCCCCAGGAATTCTGGACGTAGAAAGCACCCGGTGCCACCCCGTCGGCTACGACTCTGTTGTCATCCCAGCCAATCACCGTGAGAGAATGATCCGGCTGAGGTTTATCCGTTCCGGACCAGTCCGTGTAAAACCCGTACGTACTTGAATTCAGGCTGTTGTAACCGGAGTAGCAGGTAATGGCACACGCCCCGTACTGCATGACCGCGGCCTTCACTGACTCGTTCAGAGCTTTCCACGTGCTGCCCTTCCATTGGCTTTTAGTCTTCAGATCAGACCAGCTTCCGAGAAAAATGACTTTTTCTATATGCGATATATCATTTTCGATATCGAAGGGTGTCATGCCGCTGTTTTCGGGAAAGTCGTCCTCATTGCCGAGGCCTATATGATTGGCCATGGCAGCCGCAGCCATAAGGGGGCTTCCCGGGGTGCCCGCCCAGTAACCGCTCGTAGGTACTCCCGTGTCACCGCCTGTCTGATTAAAGTAGCCGTACAGGATCTGCCTCTCCGAGTAGTCGAGTTCGTCGGCCAGACCGGCTGAGATCATACTCATCTCAGAGGAAGTCGTCAGCGAATGGACCCAGCAGGAATTTCCGTCCTGAGTCCTGATTCCGGACCGCACAGGATTTATATAGGATACAGGGAGCGCTTCCGCGCCGACGATCTCCTCGGTAAAGCTTTCCAGTTCCCTCTTTTGGCCCGCGTTGTCAGAAGTATTCCAGATGACCGGTACAACGCCTCCCGACGCATGCTCGTAATCCTCATAGAACAGAGTATTCATTTCTATCGGAGATTCTTCCTCATCATCCGACACTGCAAGACCGCCGGATTCGGGCATGCTGAAGTTGTCTGCTTCCGCGTCTGCATAAGGGGCATCAGCCTCTTCCGGGCTTGTTTCGTCGGATTCATATATATCGTTTTCCGCTATATCTCCGACCTCGTCAGCATCGGTGATCTCATCCGCCGGCACTTCATCGTAATATGGCAGATCTTCAGCTGCGTATACCTGCTCTGTCAGTATAAGTTCTCCGGGAACTGCTGCCACAAGTGTGCCTGCAAGCAGGCACGCGATTATTTTTTTCACAAACCTTTTCCGCAATTTTTTCTTCCTTTACAAAAACTTCCCAATCGGTCATAAGACCGATTGGGAATCAATTCTTACACATGTATCTGAGAGAATACTTCCCCGATCGGTTCCCGGATCACAAGGTCAGCCATCGTATCCCTGGCCGTTGCCGACTTATTGACGAGGACAAGCTTGTCTCCCTTAAAATAGTCGATCAGCCCCGCTGCCGGGTAGACGACCAATGATGTCCCGCCAATGATGAGGCAGTCAGCCCTGGCGATCGCCCTGACCGCCCCGCTGATCACGTCGTTGTCAAGGCCTTCTTCATAGAGGACGACATCCGGCTTGATGGTTCCGCCGCAGTCATCGCACGTCGGCACTCCGAGACTCTTTTTAATGAATTCCGGACCGTAAAACTTTCTGCACCGCATACAGTAGTTCCGGTGAATCGAGCCGTGCAGTTCATATACCTTCTTGCTTCCCGCTTTCTGATGAAGACCGTCGATGTTCTGTGTGACGACAGCCAGAAGCTTTCCTGCGGCTTCAAGTTCCGCGAGCTTTTTGTGTGCCGCATTCGGTTCCACGTCGAGGATCAGCATTTTGTCCTTATAAAAACGATAGAACTCTTTGGGATCGCGAACAAAAAACGAGTGGCTGATGATCTGCTCCGGCGGATACTTGTACTGCAGATTGTAGAGACCGTCCTGTGAACGGAAATCCGGTATTCCGCTCTCCGTAGAGACGCCTGCCCCGCCAAAGAATACGATGTTCTTGTGAGTGTCGATAATCTTTTGAAGTTCATCTACCTCGCGGCTCATAGTTTCACCTTCCTTCTTAATTTATAAGATTCAATGTGCCGTATTCGGCACAGATCGCACGTATCATAAGGCTGTTTTCCGAATTCACATCTCTGTTACAGAAGAAGCAGGATTTCTTCAGGAAGCGGCTTTGACTGCCTTGACCGGTTTAGCGCTCGATACGCATTTGCCGATAACGACACACCTTACCGAGCTGTCCGACGTGCAGGTCGACAGTGTAACTGTAAAATCATTTTCTGTCAGCGGAACATTGTTGCTCACTTCCGAAGATGCCTGAAGCCTTCTCTCCCACTCGAGAAATTCCTTTCCCCTCGCAGTAAATAAATTATACACCTCCGAGTCGACAGCTGTCTGAAATGCCGCGTAGATATGATAGCGGTAATTGCCCTGCGGTGTCAGGATCCAGAAGTATGGAGCAGAGTCGTATTTTTCCTGTCCCCGAAGATACTTGAGCATACCGAACATACTGCCGCTCTTCATGTTATGCCCGTACACGATAGTGTTGGGGTCGGTAAAATCGCCCGAGTTCAGGCACTCCTCGAAAATCGATCCCGCATAGAGGTATTCTCTCCGGAAAGTCTTATGCAGATAATACTCGTTGTCCGTCGTATGGCAGATCGGATAATTAATATTGTCCTGGGCATCAACGTACAGCCAGCCGACAATATCCGGGTTAATGGCTTTCAGGTTCTCCCAGTCGACCTCGACCGGCGGCTCCGCATCCTCGATAATATCGACTACCTGTCCTTCCTCCGATTTGACCGGCGCGGGCGTCGGTGTCGGAGTCGGCGTACTGTCCGGCTCTTTCTTCGCGACCGGCTTTGTAAATTCATCTGCCAGACCGTCATACTCGGCATCGGCGGCAGCGTAGCCATGATAAATTATGTAGAGCTGATATGCGGAATAGAGGAACACGCAAAGCGCTGCCGCGAACAGGACCGCACGGATGACCCCCATCCCGCCTCTTCTCTTTTTTTTCTTATTTTTCATATACTTTGTCTTCTCATTCAACAGGGCGTATATCCGGCAAATGCAGTTTCGGCATAACCGCTGCATCCGGTCATCAGTAAATTATGACCGCGTTGCCGATCTCTATAGCATTGTAAATTGCTGCCATGTTCTGCGACGGAATATTGACACAGCCGTGCGAACCGTCGTACGTATAGATATCTCCGCCGAATGAGCCTCGCCACGGTGCGTCATGCAGACCGCGTCCGCCGTCGAACGGCGCCCAGTAGTCGACAGGGGATGCATATCCCTGAACATCAAGTCTTCCCAGTGTCGCATGTTCTTTCTTGGCATCGATCGCGTAGATGCCCCTTCTCGTCTCCCGTTCCGCTGACGGAAGACCGGTGACGACATCCGTATCCATGACAAGCTCATAATTGTGGTAGCACCAGAGATGCTGCTCCGAGATGCTGACCTCTACATAAGTCCCGGTGATATCTCCGTTGTCC
>JAFRCB010000089.1 GCA_017404585.1 Lachnospiraceae bacterium | reverse complement strand
GAAGCAGCAAAATCCTGCTTCTTGAGGCATTTTTGCTGCTTTTGACCAAAGCGAGTTTCATCGGGTCTTCGGCGGAAGCAGCAAAATCCTGCTTCTTGAGGCATTTTTGCTGCCTTTGACCAAGAGGGGTTTCAATGGGTCTCAGGCAGAAGCAGCAAAATCCTGCTTCTGTGGCACTTTTGCTGCCTTTGACCAAGGCGAGCAATTGGAGACTCTGGCAGAGTCAGCTGGCAAAAATTTTAAATAAATTAATTGAATTTTCAAACCCATTGTGCTATATTTATCTGCATCATAATAATTTTCCGCTTTAAAGCGCAAACGTAACACTACAACACCATCTTGCGCCATCCGAAAAAAGCGCGGAGATTATAACCGGCGAAGGTGCCGGAACTAAATATTTATTAAATACAACGGGGTATTTAAATGCAATCATCAGATTATCTGGAGAAGATACTCGGAACTCTTTCCGGGTCTTTTGACATTTACCGACCTGTTGCCATAAACGCCAAAGAGTATCCAGCCTATGGATACTTTTTTTCTTTGAGCGAAAAGTTCCTCGTGACCCAGAAGGTCAACCTCTGGTCCGCGCGGATGTATGAGCACATCGTGTTCATGCAGGTCGATAAGTGCACTGAAGAGACGCTCGCGGAAGCGCGCGATCTCATCGAAAACCACATGGAAAACATGTATGTCAGGAAGGGTGAGAAGTATCCTGAGAAGGATCACATGGTCTCCTACGTCACTGTATGTATTATTTCGGAGACCTCTCCTTCTGCAAATGTAATCAATTCCGTCAAAAACTACCGTTTCAACAAGAACTACCTCTTCACCGTAAGAGGCAGAGCCGAAGGGCGTATCATCTGCGTGGACACGAGTGCGGAAACCGTTTACGGCAACCGCTCGGCCAGGCAGGTGTTCAATATATATAACAGGGGCTTTCACGCCAAGAACCCCTGACAAGGAGGGAGATATATGAATATCTTAGTAGTATTATTAATCAGCCTTGTGCTCCTCGCTTGCGGCTATCTGTTCTATGGTCGATGGCTCGCCAAAGAGTGGGGCGTGGATCCGACCAGAAAGACTCCTTCCCACGAGCTCACCGACGGCATGGATTACGTTCCTGCCAAAGCTCCGGTCCTCATGGGACACCATTTCTCGTCCATCGCAGGTGCAGGACCGATCAACGGACCGATCCAGGCAGCCATTTTCGGCTGGGTGCCGGTGCTCCTCTGGGTCGTCGTCGGCGGCATTTTCTTCGGCGGTGTGCATGACTTTGGAGCGCTGTTCGCGTCCATTCGCAACCGCGGCCAGTCCATCGGCGAGGTCATCCGCGACACAATGGGACAGAAGGCAAAGAGACTATTCCTTACATTTGCGTGGCTGACGCTGCTGTTGGTCGTGGCGGCATTTGCATCTATCGTAGCGTCCACCTTCGGTAACACCAACGCTGCCGGCGTCGCGCTTGAGGGTGCAAATCTCGATGCCAACCTCTCCACGGCCATCATCTCTGTACTCTTTATCGTGCTGGCCATAGTGTTCGGCATCCTTGTTTATAGGAATAACATGAATGTCGGCCTCGCCTCCGTCATCGGGTGCGTCGGCATCGTTCTGATTGTCTTCATCGGACTCAACTGGCATCCGATTTCCATGAGCTACAAAACATGGATGTATGTTCTTGGATTTTATATTCTGGTCGCGTCGGTAACTCCGGTCTGGATCCTGCTGCAGCCACGTGATTACCTGAGCTCTTTCCTGCTCTATTTCATGATCATCGTGGCAGTCATTTCTGTCATCGGCGCAGCTCTGACCGGCACAGGTTCAACTTCCATGCCGGCATTTACCGGTTTCACAGCGACCGGCAACGGCCTCTTCACCAGCGGAACTGTGTTCCCTGCCCTCTTCGTTACGATTGCCTGCGGTGCTATCTCCGGTTTCCATTCGCTGGTTTCCTCCGGAACGACTGCTAAGCAGATCGATAATGAAAAGGATTCAATGCCGATCGGTTACGGCGCCATGCTCATCGAGTGTATTGTCGCCGTGCTGTCGCTCTGCGCTGTCGCCTACATTTGGAACGACGTCAATGTTCCGGCGGAGGAGTTGAAGCTTGGAAGTCCGACGATTGTATTTGCAACAGGACTTTCCCGCATGCTCGGATCTTTCACGAACGAGGCTGTTCAGGGCATTATTTATCAAATGCTCGTCCTCGCCGTCTCCGTCTTCTGCCTGACTTCGCTCGACACAGCTACCAGACTGGCTCGCTACATGTTCCAGGAGTTCTGGCTGAATGAGGGCGAGACTCCGAAGGACGCTACCGGGGTGAGGGGCGTGCTGGCTAATCCGTACGTATCTACCGCCATTACGGTCGTCCTCGGCGTGGCGCTCGGCCTGACCGGCTATTCCAAGATCTGGCCGCTGTTCGGCGCAGCCAACCAGCTGCTTGCAGCGCTCGGGCTTCTCGCCGTCTGTGCATGGCTCGGCTCCATCGGCCGCAATAACAAGATGTTCTACATCCCGATGGTGTTCATGCTGATCGTCACGCTGACATCTCTGGTCCAGACGATCATGGCTAAGCTGAAAGCCGGCGATATGTGGAGTATGATTCAGGCGGGGCTTGCGGTCGTGCTGGTCGTGCTTGCGATCGACCTGGCGGTCACGGCTTTCCGGACGCTGAGTAAACAATGACACGAAAGGGACGGTTCTTTTCACGTGGGAAATCCCACGTAAAATGAACCGTCCCTGATTCATCATCAGACAAATTAGGGCTGCCGCAGTTAGTGCGGCAGCCCTTTTGACTACATGATTCTCATGGATTACATCTCTTACAGGGATCATAACCTCTTGCTATTACTTCATCCCGGCTCCAGGTTACATCCATCCTGTTTTTATCTTTGATCGTGCTTACGCTTCCACAATGAGGATAATGAAACTTACCTGTATTCGTATTAAGGACATATGTGGTCTCCGGTTCAGGTTCCTGCACCTGTCGTGTCACAG
>JAFRCB010000009.1 GCA_017404585.1 Lachnospiraceae bacterium | reverse complement strand
GACGCGTTGGTCGTGACACCTAGACTGTCTAAGTAGGCTTTGTCCACGATCCGGGGTTCGAACCCTTCCATGTTGTAGACCTCAGTATCGTGAGAATAGAAATTTTCAATGGTTAAGCTTGCCATATTTTATGCCCCCATCCGCTTTTTATTGCGCAATACGCATCAGTATTTAACAGTATAGCATATGTGCATACGCTGTGCCTATAATAATGTAACAATCAGCGCCGGTGCTTCGCGGGGAACGACGGCGGTGCTGTTCTGCATCGCAGAGGGATTCGATTTTTAGTATTCTCCGGGACTGACAAAATTACAGAAATTACTTTCGAAGAGATACAAATATGCATAAAAAGACAAATGCAATCAGTCAATATATGGCATATATGCACAACAACTTGACATAGTATACCTGCTATAGTAAATTAAAAAAGTACCATGTCCACGGCGGATTATCCGCACTTTTAATTTTCGTATCAAAAGGAGGGAGAGTAGTATGCATGTTAACATTACGGTTACGGTCATCGTTGTTGCCTACATGCTGATCATGCTTTACATCGGCTGGGCATCATCGAAACGTATCAAGAGCAATTCAGACTTTATGGTCGCCGGAAGGCGTCTCGGACCGATTCTGATGGCCGGAACCCTTACAGCGACGGAGATCGGCGGAGGTTCTTCGCTCGGCGTCGTTCAGAACGGTATGTCCGGCTACGGTCTGACTTCTGCCTGGTATATTATAGCGATCGGTATCGCCTTTATCATCATGAGCTTCCTGGCTCCGATGTTCCGCAAGACAGAGATCAAGACGGTTCCCGAATACTTCCGCAGACGCTACGGAAAGGGAATCGGTCTTATCACCAGTATCGTCACCTTTATCCCGCTGGTCGGACTGACAGCAGGACAGTTCATAGCCGCGGCGGTCGTTCTCTCGACTATGCTCGGTATTAATTACAAGATGGCGGTTATCATCACGGCCGGTGTCGTCACGGCCTACTCGATCATGGGCGGTCTCTGGTCCGTATCAATTACAGATAATGTTCAGATGGTCCTGATTATATTCGGTATGGCAATTGCGATTCCGTTTGCCCTGAGTTATGCAGGCGGATGGAGCCAGGTCACAGCCAATATCCCGGAAGGGACCCTCTCACTGATCGGAGGAGAGAGCGGAGGCTATGATCTCATAAGTATCATAGGACTTGTCGTCATGTATGTTGCGACCTTCTCGGTCGGGCAGGAAGCGGTATCCCGCTTCTATGCCGCCAAGGACGAGAAGGCAGCAAAGCAGGGCGCGATCCTCTCCGCGATCTGCAACTTCATTTACGCATTCATCCCGGCAGTTCTCGGTGTCATCATGCTGGCCCTCATCAATATGGGCAAGTTCAACGCGGAAGACTTCGCAAGTGTCGGCGCTCGCTACGCTCTTCCTGTCCTCGCGGCGGAAGTTATGCCGGCCTTTATCTGCGGTCTTCTGTTCGCAGGTATTATCTCCGCGACAATGTCCTCTTCGGACTCTGACCTGCTTGGCGCCGGCTCTGTATTTGCAAATGACATCTACAAGCAGTTCATCCGCAAAGACGCCGACAGCAAAGAGATCATGAGGGTCACACAGATCACCATGCTTCTCGTAGGTATATTTGCCATGTTCATCGCGCTGTTCAATACGAGCAGTCTTCTCACGATCCTGATGTTCTGCTTCACACTGCGCGCAGCCGGAACTTTCTTCCCGTACGTTGTCGGCATGTACTGGAGCGGCGCTTCTACAGTCGGCACAGCGGCATCACTGATCAGCGGTACGGTCGTCGTCGTTCTCATCGACAATGTATGGCACGGTATGATCGGAAGCTACAAGGTCCATCAGTCCATCATTCCCGGCCTGATTGTCGCCGGTATATGCTTCTTCGTATTCTCCAAGCTGTTCCCGCCGAAGAATCTGACGACGGAGATGGCTCCTCCGGATACCGCGGACTGATTTGTGAGAGCTCGGTTTTCTAGCGGAGCGTCTTCCTGATTAAAATGAGATAAATAGCCCGGCAAAATCCTGACTGTTCAGCCAGAATTTTACCGGGCTATATTTCATTATGCTGTGCGCAAAACTAGTGACTTTAGACGTGAGATACGCGCGCAAGGTGATACTCCTCTGTGTCGTTAGTACAATCTCGCGATGAAAATAAGCTCATTGCTTATAAAGCACCAGGTTACCGATTCTTTCCCAGGAGATCCGGCTCACATCACACGGCCCGGTGGCCGGGGAATGTATACTTTCCCGCAGGGCATCTGCCAACCGCTGCTCGAACGCGGGCAGTTCTTCTTCCACCGCCTCATCTGTGTTGCGGATCGTCGGAAGCGGGACATAGCGGATATCCGCCCCCGTGACAAATTCATCCAGCCACTCCCGGACACCCGGGAGATCGGAGATCACTACACGGCAGCCGCAGGCAAGAGCTTCGATCACGGTCAGCGGGATTCCCTCGTAGAAAGACGGCAGAACGAAAATATCGCTTCGGTTGTACCAGAGCGCCAGTGTCTTCTGATCGAGTCTGCCTGTGAAGGTTATCGGATAGGGGCACCGTTTTGCCAGATCAACGATCTCACGGTATTCCTCTTCGTTGCCCGCACCGCCGGCACACACCAACTCCAGCGTGCCGGCAGGCTCGTTAATGAGAGAAAGGGCTTGAATGAGGCTCCTTACTCCCTTTTTCTGTGTGATTTTTCCGGCATAGATCAGGCGGGTCATCGATTCCTGCGACCGATCCGTCGGGAAGAATACATGTCTGTTGTATCCCATGCCGATCGGCGTCATTTTCTCCGGATCTGCCCCATACACTTCCTGCACCTCCCGGATCTGATCACTCCTCAGCACGAATATGCGGTCCAGCTTCCGGATGGCAGCGGCAATGCGGTCCCGCTCAAGTCCGTGCTTTCTCATCTGACGAAGGTCGGTATTATGGCAGAAGCCGTAGACCGGAATCTCAGTCACAATCTCCCGGACGATCGCGGTGAGTAGATAGAGATGATGACACAGAACGACGTCGGGCTGAAATTCCGCCATCGCGCGGCGGACAGCATTGCTGAAGGCCGCCTCGAACTGCCCGGTCATCCCGGGCGTCATATCACAGTAGCGCGTGCTGGTGTAAGGCATTTCATCCGACATACCCACGATTGCGAACGGCAGCTCTTCGGAATGAAAGAGGACCGGCAGAAACCTGACTCCCTCGGGAAATACCGGCTGATCCTCGGGATCCACTCCGGCTATGACCATCTGCGCATGTCCCTGTTCGGCAAATACGCGCACAAGTTCCGAAAGAAATACACCGCTTCCCGTGCTGCTCGGCTTTTGAGCTGTAATATTCAGTATCTTCATGTTTACCCTCCGATCGACCGACTTGTGTGTGCGAGACTTGAGTATTTCTTTTATTCTAACTTAGGATGACCTGTCCCGCAATTGTGTATTTTCTGCGTAACAGTTCAGACGGCTGCGTGATATTTCCTGATCCGGCGTCAACATCATCTTCATCGAAAAACGCAGGTCCTGCCCCTACGGCCTAAGAAAATCTTCAGACACAGTTACAGCAGGAATCGGCATATGATATAATCAGTATTAACTATACGCAGGCCGGTCCTCCTGCGAATGTCCGTGATAAAGGGCCGTAAGATTATCATACAAGGAGCACGTTCATGAAACGATTAACCGCAAAAATGCTGTCCGTCCTGCTGGCCTTTGTCATGATTGTCACCCTGCTTCCGACCGGGGTAAAAGCTGATACATCACCACTTAGAATCGGCACTGTCAACTATTACTCTACAGGTGAAGGGAACAGCATTAT
>JAFRCB010000088.1 GCA_017404585.1 Lachnospiraceae bacterium | reverse complement strand
GGTTGCATGCCGAATACAGAATCAGCATCGCCGGGACCATGACGAACAGCGCGCGCATATATACCACATAAGGTACGGCTTCGACAGAGCTTGAAAACAGCCCGCTCCGAAATCTCACATACCATGCAAGCCAGTAAGAAATTGTAAGAATGACAGCATCTATGACAGCAAGAAACCGATTATAGTATTTCTCATTTGCTTCTATCAATGCGATTCACCTGCGTAAATTCTATAGATCGACAGCCGGAATGACTGTTTATCCCCGGATTCATGTCTCATGTTCCGGGATTTGTAATCTGCCTATTTCCAATCAACTATACTATACGAAATAAGTTTATGCAAGGCGTAATTTTGAATAAATGTAGCAAAATTGTGTAACCAAACACTTAATTTTCTGTCTATTTTATAATACGAAGAAGTTAGTCACGATTTTATCTGAATCTTTCGCATGTCAGCACCTGTTTGCCGCCGCCGGACAAAGTCAGGAAGTCGGCTGTCACTCCCATCCCGACCACGGAGCTCATGACTCAGTCTATGAGTCTCCGAATGCATCCAAGCCACAGTTCCATCTGGATCCGCATATAATGCCTGAAATTCTTTTTATCGTAGGGTATCCTTCTGTCCCGGTTCTTACGGCATAAAGCGAATCCTCTGCCGATACCGAGTATATACTCTCTTCCGAAGCCTTTTCTGATAAAATATACTGCTTTCACAGTAAATCCGAATATAAGCAGCGGAAGATTCAGCAGGATCTGCCATGTCGGCATATTCTTATAGACAAGATAAATGCTGTTCCTGGACGTGTTTTTCACCTTAAAGTCATTGTACTGCGAACCGGTGGTGGCGCTGCCCACATGAAGGACTTTTGCCCTCGGAGCAAAAATATTCCTGTAGCCGCGGATCCGTGCCCGCCAGCCTATGTCCGTATCCTCCAGGTAGGCGAAATGATTCTCATCGAACATACCTATTTCTTCCATGACGGAGAGTCTGTAGATGGATGCGCCGGCGCAGCATGAAAATAACGCTTTCGGCTTCGTATAAAGTTCCGCGCTCTTACCCTTCCCCCTGGCAAAGGCCCATCCGAACGAGCAGTAGTAGTCACCCGCATCGTCCATCTTCCACGGATCATCCATCTTCAGCATTTTCGCCTGACAGGAGAAAATATTTTTATTTACCTGGATCGCCCTGAGAAGCTCCTCCACAAAATGGATATCCGCCTCAGTGTCATTATTGAGCAGGATCACATAATCAAAGCCTTCCGAAGCTCTGATGCCCGCATTGACAGCACCGGTAAATCCGGTATTCTCCGGGAAACAGATGAGCTCAACCTCAGGAAAACTGTCCCTGATCTCCTCAAGGCTTCCATCCGTCGATCCGTTATCAACGACAATGATCTTATCCGCAGGTCTTGTCTGTCTTCTCATAGCGTCAAGACATGTGCGATTAAACTCGATACCGTTATAATTAGGTATCACAACCGAAACTTTGGGTTCCATGAAAATCTCCTTGCTAAATCAATGAAGATGATGTTTGCGCCGTTTCCGGAAAATTGGCTGCAGATTGCTCAGCTGACAGGCAAGCTGCTCTCACTGTTCGTAACCGGCGGCAAATCATCCATCTTCGTGAGAAAAACATTGCCGGTCCGACCGAGAGATCGGAAAATGCGCAGCATTTTACCAGCTCGCAGGGAAGGACCTGCGTTTTTCGATGAAGATGATGTTTGCGCCGTTTCCGGAAAATTGGCTGCAGCTTGCGTTCTGCCGCATTTTTACACGCGGAGCGAATAATTCCACTTCTTCAGAGAAAGATTCGGATTATAGTTGGGGTCTCCGTTCTTTATGATATCGAGCCAGTGGACCCTCATGTATTCGATCTCGCTCTGGAATCTTCTGACTTTCTCCGGAGTATCTTCCGCGCCGCGCGTTCTCGACTCATCATGATAGAGTTCCGCGAACGGGTCATAGACAATTCTGTATCCGCTCTTTCCTATCTTAAGGCACAGATCAACATCGTTGAATGCGACCGCAAGCTCCTCGGTGAAGCCTCCCGCCCGAAGAAATGCCTCCCGCTTTACAAGCATGCAGGCCGCTGTGACCGCGGACAGGTCCTGCATAATGGCGGCCTTGTGCATATAACCGCCTCTGCCTTTCGGGAGATCGGTGAACATAGCTCCGGCCACACCTCCGATACCGATGACAATACCGGCATGCTGGATCCTGTTGTTCGGATAGTAAAGGCGGGCTCCGACCGCACCGACATCTCTCCTCTGGCAGACGCCGAGCATCTCGGTCAGCCAGCCGGTCGATATATCACCTCTGACATCGTTATTGAGGAAGAGCAGGTATTCTCCTTTCGCGTATCTGACCCCGTAGTTGTTTATTGCCGAGTAGTTAAATCCGTGCTTCCATCTGATGAGATGGACGCGGGGATCCTTCGAAAGCTCACGATAATATGCGTACGTCTCCCTCTCGGTCGAATTATTCTCGACGATAATGATCTCCAGGTTCCGGTAATCATTTGCAAATACACTCTCGACGCACCTCCTGAGCATATCCGCATGATCCTTGTTAGGAATAATGACAGATACCAGAGGTGACCCCTCTACAGGATACCTGACCCTGTAGAAACCGAAATCCGGGAGGGATTCAACCGTTCCCTCAGTCCCTGTTCTCTCAAGATTTTCACGTATCGCGCGGGCTCCCGCCTCGTAGGCATACTGCTTGCTCATAGGGTTGTCCGCTGTCGACGTCTCGGACGTGCGCCAGTGATACAGAATTTCCGGGACCCGGACGATTTTTTCGGCTTTCTCCGAGCAGCGGAAAATAAAATCATAATCCTGCGCTCCGTTCATCTCATCCCTGAGCAGGCCGGCCTCCTCAGCCAGAGTCTTCTTCACGACTAAGAAGTGTGTAATATAGTTATTGCTGCGGAGCAGATCGAGATTAAATTCCGGCTTAAAGTGAGGCTGAAAGTGTTTCTTAAGGTCCTCTGTGACCTTATCCTCATCGGAATACAGCATATCTGCGCCATGCCGCGAGACGGCCTCCGCCATGCGGTAAAGGGCCTGCGGGGCAAGAAGATCATCGTGGTCGAGGAACCCTATGTAATCTCCCTCCGCCATCGCAAACGCCTCATTTGTGTTAGCGGAAATGCTGATATTCTCAGTGAGTTTTTTATATCGGATCCGGGCATCGGTCGACGCGTATTCCCGGACGATCTCCTCCACACTCATCACGCCTTCAGGGTATTCCCTGTCAGAGGCATCAGCGATGCACAGTTCCCATCTGTCGTAGGTCTGGGCTTTCACGGATTCAATCAGCTGCCTGAGGAACATCTCTCTGGTCATGTAGGCCGGGACAAGGACGGAGAACACAGGTCCGCCTTCGATGTCAGTTTTTCTCTGGCGATCAAGCTCCGCTTCGTCCGGCTTATGGGACTCATACCACGGTCCGTACGGGACCTCCTCGGGCTCCAGTCTCTCAAAGAGATGGTTCATGAACTCCTTCAGTCCGAAATGCTTCAGATAAAGAAACGCTTTTTTAATTTTATACGGTGTGATCAGCATATCTTCTCCTTAAGCCGATGATCAGGCAGAGCAGGAAAACAAGAGCGGAAGCCCCAGATACGATAATTCCCTGCATGATGCCGGGACAGCTGTATTTAAGTTCAAAATCATGATCTCCGCCGGGGACGTTTATGGCTATAAAGCCGTCATTTGCGAGCATCATCTCAGCCTGCTCACCGTCAACCCAGACTGACCAGCCGTACTCGAACGGGGCCGCAATGAACACGACAGAGTCCTTCTTACATGTGACGGAGCCCTTAAAATAGTCATCGTTCACACTGTCGATGAGACTCACCTCCGCATCGGTATTTCGCCTGTCGTACGAGACGTCGACACAGACAGTGTTTCCATCGGCGGCAATGCTGTAGGCAGATTTCAGTTCATCCGCATCGTAAACGGAGCAGATGTTTTCGACATCGTCTGCAGCCAGGATCTTTATATCTCCGAACTCCTTCAGCACTTCCATGCCGGGGAACTTAGCGGCATCCTTTTCCGCCAGGACATACTTGAGTCCCAGAAGGTCAGCCTGAGCTTCATTTGCAGTATCCTGCATATACATGTAATGATTGCGGTCGGGGTAAATGATATCCGGCCAGTAGCGGGCGGCATAGTTCTGAACATTTGCATTCATGGTCGAATTATAGACACTTATGGAGTGGTAGTCCTGGACCATGGAATCCATGCAGAGTGTCGCGGCCGTCTCCTTTTCAATGCGGTAATACTCCGGATCTGTGCTCTTTAAGTAGTCGAGAGCCGCGAGCGCGTCCGGATCGTACATGACATCATAATAAGTCCCGCCTCTGCGCACTGAATCCCTGTCAAGAAAATCGGTATAGCAGTCCAGCGTCTCATTAAACACCAGCAGCAGGCACAGGATCGCCGGCAGTATATACCGAAATGCCTTCACTGAGCGCAGCAGCATGATAAGCAGCAGGACAAGGACCATAATAAGGCTCGTGAACATATGGATCCTTGATACCATTTTTATATTGGGGATCTCCGGATGCTGCTGGTAGACCCGGTAAAAACGGATACATACGGCAGCTCCGACGACAAGACCGATGACGCTCACTCTTCTCGCCCGCATGATCTCATTCAGCGTAACTGCCGCGACGATTGCGAAGTACGGGAACGCAAGGAAGAGATACCGTGAGAAAGGTGCCGTGAATCCGTTGAAGATCGTAGCTATGCCGGCGTGCGTGACAGATATTCCACAGATCGGAATGAGCAGATACTGCACTATATCGCGCTTAATGCGGAATCCTCTTGTGCCGACAGGGCTCTCCGGATCGCTCTTCATCCTTGCACCGGAGATGAAGGGAATCAGGAATATGTACTGAGCTG
>JAFRCB010000087.1 GCA_017404585.1 Lachnospiraceae bacterium | reverse complement strand
GGGATGACGCAGTAAAGCTGTTCGAGGCCACAAAGAAATGGCTATGGGAGCGTCTGGGGCTGGAAATCAGTCCTGAGAAATCCACAATATTCAATCTGAAACGGCACTACTCAGAGTTCCTGGGCTTCAAGCTCAAGGTGCGAGAAAAAGGCAAAAAATCGGACGGCCAAAGCAGATACGTAGTAGAAGCGCATATCAAGGACAAGGCGCTGCTCAAAATCCGGGATAAAAGCAAAGAAATCATCGGGCAACTGCGTCAGACCTATGACCCTGGTAGGGAATACCGTTTGATCCAAAAATACAATGCCTACGTGATTGGCGTCCACAACTATTATGCCATTGCAACCCATGTGAACGTCGATTTTCACGAAATCGCTTTTGATGTCAAAAAGAGCCTTTACAACAGATTGAAACACCGGCTGCAAAAGAAAGGCAGCATCACCAACAGGTATATCCAAGAGAAATACGGCACGAGCCGAGAAGTGCGCTACCTCAATGGACATGCAATCGTACCGATTGCCTATGTTCAGCACAGGATCCCCATGGACAAGAAAAGTCGGGTGAACAAGTACACACCGGAAGGGCGGGTTGAGATTCATAAGAATCTGACCGGAGTCAATATGGATACACTTTACTATCTGATGAATCACCCGTCGGGTGCTAAGAGCGTGGAATACAATGACAACCGAATCGCTCTATTTGTGGCGCAAAAAGGAAAATGTGCTGTGTTGGGGGCGGAGCTGGAAGGCCACCAAGTAGATTGCCACCACAAGATACCTATTGCTTTAGGTGGCAATGACAGCTACCAAAACCTGATTATTGTTTCGAATGTGGTTCATATCCTCATCCACTCTAGCAACGTACAAACCATACGGAAGTACCTGGAAGTGCTGAAACTGGACAAAAAGCAGTTGGGAAAGCTGAACAAATTACGGGCTTTAGCAGAAATGCCGGAGCTTGAATACCTACGGGGTTAATCTGTTTGTTGCATAGATTTTTATAAAAATCGCTGACGATGGAAAGCCGTGTGATGGGAAACTGTCACGCACGGTTTGGAGTGGGGGAAAAAGTGAATAGCGGCGCTGACGCGCCGCTGGAAACCTTACCTATCACTATCGTGGACAGCCGTCGCCATTGCGCAGGAGAGCAAGCGTCTCGGGCTGTGCCATAAAACACTGATTGTTGTCCCGAACCATCTCACGGAGCAATGGGGTGCGGAGTATCTGCAGCTTTATCCGGCGGCGAATATCCTTGTTGCAACAGCAAAAGACTTTGAGAAACAGAACCGCAAAAAGTTCTGTGCCCGGATTGCAACCGGTGACTATGACGCTGTCATCATCGGTCACTCCCAGCTTGAAAAGCTTCCGCTGTCGCTGGAGCGGCAGACACATCTCCTGCAGCAGCAGATTGACGAGATTATGGAGGGCATTGCGGAGGCCAAGGCCAATCGCGCCGAGCGCTTTACGATCAAGCAGATGGAGCGTGCCAAAAAAACCATTGAAGCAAAGCTCACCAAGCTGAACGATCAGAGCCGCAAGGATGACCTGATCACCTTTGAAGAACTGGGCGTAGATAAGCTCATCATCGACGAGGCGCACAGTTTCAAAAATTTGGCGGCCTTCACGAAAATGCAGAATGTCGGCGGCATCAGCCAGACCGAGTGACCGAAGTCCTCCGATCTCTTTCTGAAGTGCCGCTATATGGACGAGATTACCGGTGGAAAAGGCATCGTCTTCGCTACCGGCACGCCAATCTCCAACACCATGGTGGAGCTTTACACTATGCAGCGCTATCTGCAGTACAGTACGCTGGAAGCCAAGGGGCTTTCCCACTTCGACGCCTGGGCGTCCACCTTTGGCGAGACCGTCACCGCCATCGAACTTGCACCGGAAGGCACCGGATACCGAGCAAAAACGAGATTCGCCCGGTTTTATAATCTGCCAGAGCTCATGGCCATGTTCAAGGAAGTCGCGGATATTCAGACCGCAGATATGCTGGATCTCCCTGTACCGAAAGCTAATTACCACACTGAGGCGCTGAAACCTTCTGAGTTTCAGAAACAGATGGTGGACGATCTGGCAAAACGCGCCGAGCGGGTCCGCGCCGGCATGGTCAATTCCTCCGAGGATAATATGTTGGTCATCACCAATGATGGACGCAAGCTTGCGCTGGATCAGCGGCTGATCAATCCCATGCTGCCGTCCAGCGAAACCGGCAAGGTCGCCTCATGTGCGCAGAACATCTTTAATATTTGGCAGCGTACCGCAGAACAACGCTCCACTCAAATGGTGTTCATTGACTTGTCTACTCCAAAGTCTGATGGCTTCAATGCTTACGACGCCATTCGTACCGAATTGCTCAGAAAAGGCATCCCCGCAGAGGAGATTGCCTACATTCACAATGCCAAAACCGAGGCGCAGAAGCAAGAGCTGTTCGGCAAGGTTCGCAGCGGTCAGATACGCGTGCTCCTCGGCTCCACAGCGAAGATGGGCGCCGGTACAAACGCGCAGAACAAACTACTGGCGTTGCACCATCTTGATTGCCCGTGGCGCCCCGCAGATCTTCAGCAGCGCGAGGGCAGAATCATCCGTCAAGGCAATGAAAACCCGGAGGTAGAAATCTTCACCTATGTCACAGAAAACACCTTCGACAGCTACCTATATCAGCTTGTTGAGAGCAAGCAGCGGTTTATCGGGCAGATCATGGCCAGCAAATCGCCGGTGCGCTCCGCCGATGATGTGGATGAAACCGCACTGTCTTATGCCGAGATCAAGGCTCTCTGCTCTGGCAATCCGAAAATCAAGGAGAAGATGGACCTCGATGTGGCTGTGCAGAGGCTGAAGCTCCTTAAGGCAAGCTACCTCAACCAGAAATACGCTTTGGAGGATCGTGTGCTTAAAGAGTTTCCGGCAAAAATAAAAGCATTGGAGCAACGAATCGAGGGCTATACCACCGATGCCGCTCATCTAGAGGCGAACACGCATCCGAACGAGGACGGATTTTGTCCCATGGTGATTGAAGGCACGACCTACGCTGAAAAGAAGGCTGCCGGCTCCGCGATTCTAGCCGCCTGTCAGAATATGACGAGCCCCGACGCGATTCCGCTTGGAACGTATCGGGGCTTTGCTATGGAACTTTATTTCGAGTCATTCAGTAAAGAATACCGCATCACACTCAAGCACGACCTGACACACACCGTATCTTTGGGCGACAGCGTCACAGGCAACATCCAGCGCATCGACAATGTGCTTTCAGATTTCGAAAATCAGCGCCAGCGGTGCGAGGAGCAGCTGGAGAATACCATGTTCCAGCTGGAAACCGCAAAGACAGAGGCGGCAAAGCCCTTCCCACAGGAGGAAGAACTGCGCGCCAAATCCACGCGGCTGGACGAACTGAACATCGAACTGAACATGGATCGCGCTGAGAGCGAGATTCTTGACAGCGGGCCGGAAACGGAAGATGCGGAAATTTCTCAGGTCGAGAGGTGTGCCGTTCGATGATTCCGAGTATCCAGTCATGCCCGGCAGGGCATTTTTTTATATCTACAACGAGGAGGATCCCAATGAAACGACTTATCTGTACTGTGCATTCCGGACTCCTGATGCTGGTCTGTGTGCCGGCAACGCAGGCGGCAGGGGCTTATGACAAGAACAATCTGCACTATGACGATGCCTTCGCATTTCTGGAGCTTCTGAACCAGAAGCGCGCATCCATGGGACTTGGCGCGCTCACAATGGATCAGGATCTGCTGGAGGGCGCTTTGATCCGCGCCTATGAGCAGACCACCTATTTCGGTCACACCCGTCCAGACGGCTCCAAGTACAGCACCGCCGCCCCCGGAAAAGCACATGCGGAGTGCGTGCACTGGTGGTCGCCGGCGGAGCAATCCACGCCCCGGAACACGCTGAAGGAATTTCTGAACTCGCCGCCGCACAAGGCCATTCTGCTGGATGGACAATACCGCGCTGCAGGCGTAGGCGCCTATGAATACGGCGGAAGAAAGTACTGGGCAGTCCTGCTCTCTATGAACCGTGCTTCCACTCTGGCTGCTGTGAGTCAGCCTAAACGAAGTGCAACCGTCGGCGGCTTCCAAGACGTGTATGAAACGGATTATTTCGCCCAGCCGGTTTTGTGGGCGGTGAAGAACAAGATCACAAACGGAACCACTGCCTCGACTTTCTCCCCAAATCAGGCCTGCACCCGCGGGCAGATCGTGACGTTCCTCTGGCGTGCTGTAGGATCGCCGAAGCCAAACACTACCAACAATCCGTTTCGGGATGTAAAGTCCGGAAGCTTTTACTACAATGCAGTCCTCTGGGCGCATGAAAATGGGATCACATCCGGCACCAGCGCTCGCGCGTTCTCACCCGATCAATCCTGTACCCGCGCAGAGGTCGCAACCTTTCTCTGGCGCGCGCTTGGGTGCCGGATCGATATGGAAAAAGTCCATAGCTTCCAGGACATCCCGAAGGGCGCTTATTACGAAACTGCCGTGCTGTGGCTGAAAGACTTCGGCATCATTAGCGGCACGAGCGCCACTCGGTTCTCTCCCACAAAGACGTGCACTCGCGCTGAGTTCGTCACGATGCTCTACCGTTTGGACGCGAAGCACCTGCCGTGGTTTGCCTCGAAGGGAGATGCTGTATGAAAATCCGAATCTATCAAATCAACCTGGAGCGCGACGGGGACCGCATCGCGTTTCAGGATCTGGAGAACCTCTCACGGTTCCAGCAATCGGCGGACATCAACTGCGCCATCTATGACCGCGTGTACGAGGGCGAGGTGGACTGCGCCACGCTGGAGGACGTGTTTCAGAAGTTCAATCTGGAGCACCCTTCGGAGTACATGGGGCGCTCGCTCTCTGTAACGGACATCGTAGAGGTCGTGCAGGATCCGCATCTGGAGCCCGGCTTTTACTTCTGCGGCAGCATCGGCTTTCAGCGTGTGGAGTTTGATCCCGCACTGGCGCAGGTCAAGGAGCAGACCATACGTGTAGTGATCTGTGAGCCCGGAAAGCTATCACGTATCGCCGAGATTCAGCCCGGGCTGGAGAGTCTGCAGCAGATTGTGGGCGGGTACATTGAACCCTATTACGGCTTCGAGGAGGAGGTCTGTATCATCTGCAACGAAGAGGGCAAGCTGATCGGGCTGCCGCCGAATCGGATGGTATACATGCCGCCGGAGCCGGAGGAAATGACCTATGCCGAGCTCTGCAGCCGCTTCCGTGACGCTGAGCGAAGCGGGCAGCATCTCACCGGCCACATTATCTTCGCGGAGGACAGCTTCACGGAGCCCTACAGCGAGGAAGCCCGTACCTATGTTGTGAGCAGCAGTAACAAAGCGTTCCAGCCGAACATGGGCGGCTATTCCATCTACGGCTCCGCGCTGGACGGCAGCGATCCGCTGGCGCATCTGGAGCGGTACATGGCTGCAGAGCATGGCGGCGAGGGCGGCTGGAAGATCGAACGCTGCTGCCTCATGCCGACGGAGCGCATCCCCGCTGACATCATTTTCGGGACGTTTCTGATCTGCGACTGCAGCGGATCGGAGTTCGGGAGCCTCACCCAAAAGCAGGCGGAGCGGTACGCCAAGGAGTTTCGATTGCCGGAGCGTTTTTTCCGTACCGGCGGAGAGATTCAGGCCGTTCCGTATCATCCGGGTCGGGAATCGGAGCGGTGATTTTCAGGAGAGACAGACTGCGGTCTGCCTTTGAAGCAAGCAACGCGGCTGTACAGCACAGCCACATCTCAGGGGCGTTTGGCACCCCTGAAACCCCAGCAGGAAGGAGGCAAATCAATGCAGGAAAGAAAACAAAGGCTGGATGT
>JAFRCB010000008.1 GCA_017404585.1 Lachnospiraceae bacterium | reverse complement strand
TCTTTTTCCTCCATTTCTGCGGATCACTTCCGCCGATAAAGACTAAATCGATAACTGCTCTCGCATTTATACGTATCAGGGATCCTCTCTTTGTAAAAGTTCTCCCGGAATACCGCGTTCTCTTTCTCGAACTTCAGATACTTCTTGCATTTTTTATGGCACCAGGAAGTCCGATGTTTGCAATCCTGGCACGGTGCAACCGGCCGCTTCATCATTCTCCCTCGTATGGATCCGGCGCTGGCATCCAGGCGATCTCGTTTGCAGCTTTGCCTGCACGCCATGTCCTCGTATGACTGTCGTAAAATCCTGTTCTGACAACAAGCTTGCAATCCGTAGTAAGCACCGTGACAAGGACCAGCGTGCCGTCCTCCGGCTTGCTGTCATTGACCGAGATCCACTTGGTCCGTCCGTCTCCTGGAATATATACCAGCTCGCCGCGCTGCTTTTTGGCAGCGATTTCACCGTAACTGATGCCAAGGATGTCCTGAAGCTTCGTCATGACGTCGATCGGCTTCAGGTTTCCCGGATCCACCATGAGCTCAAGCGCCTTCACCAGATTCTCAAGTTCCTGCCTGATCTCTGGCTTGAGCGATTTCCACATACTGAATTCTTTGCGCGTCGCATATCTAAACTCGACGGTCTCGTCCTGGAATTTTAACCTCACATAAGGTGCCGCGATCTCATACATGAGATACGGCATCACGGTGCTGCTGTATCTGATCAACTTGTCGCCATCCTTTTCTTATAAAAGTCCTGCGGTTTGAGCATGTCCTCGAGTTCGGTCATCACCGAATCCGGGATGGAGAACCTGACGTTCACGCGCTCCTCTTCAAGCAGGATCGTCCTCACATCTTCTACAGTCTTGAAGTAGTCATTCTTGAAAGCCTTTGCGAGGACTTCACTGCTCTTGGTCCTGAAGGATCCTCTCATTCCCATAAGCCGTCTGGTCAGCGCAAGCGGCAGGAAAAATCTCGGGTTTGTATAATCCTCATGATTTAATACTTCCAAAATGTCATTGACCGCTTTCGTGCAGCCGTCGATGTTGTTTCTCTTCGTTTTCATTTTCAGCTCCTTTTACAGCGATACGCTCACCTGTCCCGGCACGCGCCTCGCCATCAGCCTCCCGGCCATCTCGATCATCTTCGCCTGTTCAATAAGCCGCTTGCCTTGCTCGGCCGCTTCCGCTGGCGTTCCGAGATAGAAGCCTGACTTGTTCTCTATAACCGGATATCCCTGGAGCCTCAGCTCCGTGATGATATCAAGGACATCTATGGAGAACATCTGCGTTCTGTCGCAGAGCATGAAGAGCGGCAAAGGATGACCATCCAGCTGCTCAAGCACTTGATTGACATATTGCGCACGTATCTCTTCGCTCCTCTTCATGCTCTCCTCCTAACCGAGCAGCACAATGAGCATGCTCACAAAAGCCCATACTATTCCAATAACGAACAGCGTCGCTCCGATATATGGCAGCGCTTCCAGCTGCAGCTTTATGAATTCCCAATTCCAATACTTCTTCATCTCATTACCCCCTTTATAATTCAGCGCGGCACCTCCGCACTTTTATGCGTATAAATCGTTAGGACTGACATTGAGCGCCTTGGCCAGTCTCGGAACTTCGCCGGCTTTTATCAGCCTGCGGCCCTTAAGGATGTCACACAATGCCGAAGACGATAGACCCGCCTGAGCAGCAACATATGACTGCTTGATCCCGCGCTGCTTCATGATGCGCTCGACATTCTCAGCGACGGGACTGTTGTTTTCCTTGATTGTCATACTCCTCTCCTTTCGTGTTCATGTTTCTCGTACTACTTTTACATCTTAGTCGTGATTCTCGTACTTGTCAATAACTTTTTTCGATTTTCACGAACTTTCGTATTGATTCGTTCGTTTTGCGCGTTTATAATCCATATATAAGGAGGTGCCGCAATGTCATTTTGTAACAGATTAAGGGAAGCAAGGAAAGGCTCAGGCATGACACAATCACAAATGGCCGACGCTCTCGGAATCGCCAAGTCTACACTTTCAGGTTATGAAAACGGAACGAGCGAACCATCAATCAATATGATCGGTGAAATTATTAAATTGCTGGGAGTGGATGCGAATTATCTCTGGCAGGATTCCGCCGACTTTACCGTGAGCGTGTCCTTTGACGAGATGAAGCTCATCGAAAACTACAGATCCTTAGACGATCACAGCAAATCAATCGTGGATTTCGTCCTGCATGAAGAACTTGACCGATCCGAAGTAAATAAATAGAACTCCAAGAGCTGAGGTGCTAAAATGGAGATTTTTCTTTTTGATTCTAAGAACGATATACTACCGTCGATCGGCGTAATAGAGCCACAAAGTCCAGGTGAGCTGTCGAGGATGGATTTTGGCAAACCCGTCGGTGAACTTGGATGTTATTTGAATTACGAAGAGCACACTCCTGCTCCTTGTACCGACCGGCAGCGTGAGCTCATCGAGCAGCAAGGACTGGATGTCCCTAAGGGCATCACAAGAGGTGAGGTCAATTACATACTGAAAAGATTACAAGGCAAAGACACCTTGCAAAGTCCCGACAGATGGATGATGGATCTCGCCAATGGCCTCAAAATCAGAATGTCTGCATTTATGGGAGCTGGAGAGCTTATGGATGAGATCACCAGACACGGCAATATTCGCGACCGTGCCGCCCTCTATTGTTACGGAGTGCGGCAGGCTGTTGTATCTCATGATTTTCAGAACATGCTGCAGGATCCGTTGTGTGATAGCTTTTATTCTTTCGCTAACATTGTCGAAGACGATCAAACGCTGCAGCGGTCCCTTGATGACAGGCCAACTTCTGAATTCTTTAGCCCAAAGACATCTGTCAAGATTTACAAGGCCGCGCACAAATTTCTGGCGGACGGTGGTCTGATATGACAGACCAGGACGAGAACGGAATCATCCGCACTGTAATATATGCCAGGTATTCCAGCAGCGGCCAGCGCGAGGAGAGCATCGAAGGACAGATCCGGGAGTGCCGTGCTTATGCTGCCAGGAACAATCTCGCCGTGATTGGTGAATATACGGATAAAGCACTCTCCGGAAGACCTGACAGGCGACCCGGATTCAAAAAGATGATTCACGACGCTGAGCGCGGAGATTTCGATGTCGTTATTTGCTGGAAGATGGACCGGTTAGCGCGGAACCGATATGACTCCGCGATGTATAAGCACAAGCTCCGGAAGTGCGGAGTGAAGTTATTCTATGCGATGGAGTCTGTTCCGGAAGGACCTGAGGGTATTATTCTGGAATCTGTCATGGAAGGGTATGCCGAATACTACAGCGAGAACTTGAGCCAAAACGTAAAGCGCGGGAATTATGAATCAGCGAAAGAACTGAAGACCCTCGGCCTCACACTGCTTGGGCTTAGGAAGGGACCGGATGGCCGGTTCGAGATAGATCCAGACACTGCTCCGATCGTGCAGCGGATCTTCAACGAGTATGCCTCCGGGAAGCCAGCGAAGGAGATCTACACCGAACTCAATGCAGAAGGGTTCCGGACGTCGCGCGGCGGCCTCTTCAATAAGAACAGCATCCGCCGAATCATACAAAACGAAAGATATGCCGGCGTGTATATATGGCAGGATATGAGAGTCGAAGGCGGGATCCCGCAGCTGGTGAGCCATGAGATCTGGGAGAAGTGTCAGCTGCAATCCGATAAGTTTCATGTGTCGCCCGCAGCTCACCGTGATGCCCCGTTTCTTCTCACGACAAAGCTCTTCTGCGGCCACTGCGGCGCCGCTATGACAGGAGACAGCGGACGAAGCAAAAGCGGCAGCACGTACCACTATTACATTTGCAACAATCGCCGCGCACACCGATGCGACAAGAAGCGAGCGCCTCAGGCATGGATCGAGGGTCTGATCGTCGAGAAGCTCATTTATCTGATCAATTCGGATGAATTCATTGAAGAAGTCGCGGACCGCTGCATCACATATCTGAAAAATCAGGAGGACACGACCATGCTGGACAGTCTGGAAAAGCGCAAGAAGGAAAACAGGAAGGCGCTCGACAATATGCTGAAGGCAATCGAGGCCGGAGTCATTACTGAATCAACAACGGCAAGGCTGAAAGAACTCGAGGAGATAGACAAACAGCTGGACGAAGAGATCGGCAAGGAGATCATCAACAAACCGGAGATCGAACGCGAGCAGGTGGTTTTCTTCCTGCAGCGTATGAGACACGGATCCACCAATGATCCGGAGTACCGGCAGTTCCTCGTGGACACGTTTTTGAATAAAGCATTCCTATATGATGGCGGTAAGCTCATCCTCTGTCTGAATTATACCGGCGAGAACAGTCAAATCACGCTTCAGACGGTCGAAAGCGCCCTCGATGATAAATATATCGAGTGTTCGTCTTTCGCGCCGTGTGGCCCGCCAAATGGCGCGAATACGAACACCATAATCAAAGTGTATCTCGTCGGCAAAGTCGCGGCGGTCGTATTCCATATCTAAAAAGAAGCTGTCAGGGCATCACAGCTCTGGCAGCTCTTTTATTATCTTCCCGGTGACATCCTCTTCAACGCAGCGAAGAAGCAACCGCAGTACATAGTCCGGCGGCTTGCGTTCGCCGATTTCCCAGTTCTGAAGAGTTCGCACCGGGATCCCGTACCGATTAGCGAACTTTCCTTGGCTCAACCCAGTCATCGCCCTGATCTCTTCAATGGTCATCATTCGCCTCCTTAATGCCAAAGTTATCCAGCACCCATTTAGGAGCCTGTTCGTTCCATTCAGGCCATCTGCCTGTTTGCTCCTGAATAATATCCATCATACTCATAACAGTACTCTGCGCCAGGTTCATACTATTCGCCAGCGCTCTGTCTTCTACCTCTGCGAATGTCATTTCTTACCTCCTTCGCCCAGGAATAACCGCCTGGGCTCGGTTTGTTAACTTATTGCCATTTACTATACAGGTCTCTCGCATTCTGAAGTGTTGTCCGCATCATGGCGATCGCGTTCTCGTTGAGCTCTGTCCTTTCGTCTGCGATTCCAAGCTCATGCTCGAGTGCCAGCCTGTGGGCTTCGGCGTTAATCAGCTTCTCGATCGCATTGAATGTTCTCGGGCTCATTACCTCTTCAGTACCCAAGTTGCAGAACCCAACCGCAGTACCGTCCGGATTGTATTCCATGCCCCAGGCTTGAATGTGGAGTCTGCACTCTGAGTAATTGCTTTGGAAAATTCTATCGGCTTTTGTAAGTTTCATATCGTACCTCCTATCGCTCGGCGGGGATTTGCCGCCCCGCCGTCGGCTTTGTTTTTTATTACGCTCTCAGTACCGGGCACATTGAGTATTTACCAAGTGGATAAACTGTTTCGCGATTATCCCAGGCGCTAAGCTTTTCGATAATTCTGAGCTTCTTTGTTTCTTTGCCGTCTGTCACGGTGATAGTTTTCGCGGTTCTTGCTGTTACCGTATAAGTCCATGTAATGTCATAGTCGCCAATGCTGTGGCATGTGTATTTGTTTCCAATTTTGAACTGTGTCATTTTCTTCCTCTTTCCGTCCGGGCCCCGTGCCCTCCTGACATTATTTATTATACGTCATTGACGTATAATATGTCAACAAGAAAGTCGCAAAAAAGTGAAAAATTTCAATAAAAAATCCGGCAGGGTTTTGTCCCTGCCGGTGTGGTGTATATCTATATTTTATCGCCCGATATACCTGAGCGCTACGTACTCGGATCCGATCCTTCCGGTGACTTTATCCGTCCGGATGGACTTCTTCCCCCAGCCTTCTCCGGCTGCGTGAGTCACGCGATGGATCCCTTTGACTTTGCCGGTGTACATCTTGATGTGGTGGCCATTCTTAACCAGCAGATCTCCCGGCTTCAGCTGTGAGTATTTCACATTCCTGCCGAGTTCTCTGTAGAGCGGAGCGCCTTTGACCTTCAAGTTCAGCCAGTAAGAGATCTGCGTGCTGCCGCCTTTGCACTTCTTAAACAGGTTCGCACCATGGCAGAGCGCGGAGAATATTAACTGGTTGCAGCAGTATGTCATTTCCCACTTGTCGCCCTTCTTTGCCTTTTTCGGTCCGTTGATCGTGGTGCCACAGAAGTAGCAGCCTACCTGGTGAGCACGGTCTCGATGATTGTGCCAGTTCTTATGATTATCTTCGCCATAAGTGAAGTCATTATTCGCTGCGATCTTCCGCGCCCATAGAGCTGCAGCCTCCGCGCCATATCCCTTCCAGCATGCGTACAGCGTGACCGTCTTCCCAGGCGCCGCGATGTTCTTCACCGACTCCCGGTTTTTATACTTCGGCTTCCCGATCTGGAAGTGTTTCATATTGACGTAGTCCGACTTGCCGACAGACCAACCGACAAACTTAAAGCCGGGACGCTCGAACAGGCACTTCGGAAGCTTCGCGGCCTTGTCGAGATACATAGTTTTGGTCTTCATTTCGCCGGATCCTCCGCGCGCTTTGAACTTCACCTTGTACGCGCCGAGATACTGAGCCGTGTTGTCGATGATCCAGCACTGCGGCGACGGATGTGCCAGGATGGCGTTCTTCAGCGTCTTCCATTTTGGATAGTGCCGGGACTTCGCATCGGAAGCGCTGTCAGATACATAAGCCGTATCACCTTTAAGACCATAAGCTACCACATAGTGGCCGCTGCTGGTGAAGATCGACTTGCCGCAAAGGCACACTGCCATGTCGCCCTTCTCCAGGTGCTTCTTCAGGACATCCATGTCAGATGTGTGGATGACCTTCTTCACGCCGTAGTCCTTCAGGAGCGCCGTCATGCCGCTGTAGTATGTACCACAAGTCGGATGAATGTATCCCTTCTTGCAGGCATACTTAAAGACCGAGAGCGGCGTGGCCTTTGGATGGCCAAGAAGCGGCAGGACCGACACGATATTCGCAACAGACGATGGCCCGCAGCCATTCCTCGCGACCGTCGCGCCTTTCCAGGAATACCCCTGCCACCTCTTGTCGGTCTGCTTGTAGAAGTTTGGCTTAATCATCTTCATCACCTTCGTTTTCGTAGAAGTCCGCGTTCGCACCTTCCCGGTCGATTATCTTGTTCCGTTCAGCTTTCAGGATCGCCCCGTCAGTGACGTCCTCGTTGTACCACCATGCAATCGCAGCGAAGGCAGCCGTGAGCAGCGCCTCCGGATGTGTGAGGATATATCTCAGAACCTCAATAAACTCCAAGACGTCGATCCCTGCAGCATTCGCGATAGTGCCATACATAAAGATGAACACCGCAATAAGACGCGCGAACGCTATGATTCTGCTTTTTAAGTCGTTCCTCATGTCATTCCTCCTTTTCATAAAAATAGACGGATCCACGGAGAATAAAAGCAAGAAAGAATTCCGCAGATCCGCCCGTCCATTAGTTGGCAAGCTTGCTCGATAATTTTCGGACGAACTCAGCCTTGTGCTCTTTGGCGGCGTTATAATTACCGATCGCCACCTTGATCTCACCATTTGGCTTTCCGCTTTCGACCGCCATGGCTGTCGCATACGACAGGTCCGCCGTGGCCTCGAGCAGTTCATCCTTGATCAATTCATTCTCTTCGCCGAGCTTGTCTTTTTCATCTTGCTCCTTATCGCGTTTCTGCTGGTGCCTTGCGAAAGCCGCCAGAATCAGCGCAACGAGCAGCGGCGAGAATAGTTTTTCGAGAAAAAACCCCAAAAATTGCTCAACCATCATTTGCCTCTTCTCTATGTCTAAAGACTATGTGCTGTGATACCCATTCCTGGAGTCCATAAGACGAACAGTGGCGCATCATCCCGAAGTAGCTCTGCATCGTCTGATTAACCGCATCGAAGTCTATGAGGCGCTCAGCGTACTCCTTCTGGATGTACCTCATCCGCGCCTTCATCTTCCTGACAGACTTCTTCGTGAGTTTTTTATAACCAGGGTAAACTCTGTAACCGACGAATGTAATTCCCTTCGCGACCGGGCCGATCGTCGTCTTGTTGTTGAGCTCCAGCTTTAACCTGTGATTGAGATATCCTTCGATCAATATCTTCCAGCGATTGAGCACCTTGGCATCCGGATGCAGGATGATCATGTCATCCATATACCGGACATAGTAGTGCGCCTTCAGCTCGTGCTTGATATACTGATCCAGATCGTCAAGACATACATTTGCGAGCATCTGACTCGTCAGGTTGCCAATCGGCATTCCGACCTCGAACAGACGCTCCGACGGCGGGACCTCATCCACGTTCTTACCTGGCGGAAGTCCGAATGGAGTATGGTCACAGTTGACGATGGTCTCCATCAGCCAGAGGAAGCCTTCTTCATCCGGATACTTCGACCGCAGGATCCCGAGCAGGACGTTGTGGTCCACTCTATAAAAATACTTGGCCACGTCGAGCTTCAGGTATCTCCAGTCCGTCTCTTTGCGATCGACAAGCGTGCACCAGTATTCCAGCCGGTTGGCGGCTCTGAGCGTGCCTTTGCCGACCCTGCAGCCATAGCTGTGGAAGATCATGCCGTTGTCGAGTTCTTTATTGACCTGCAGATAGATGGCCCATTGAACCACCCGGTCGCGGAAGTCGAGCGCCATGACGAGCCGTTTCTTCGGTTCATAGACATAGAACTCCCGGTACCTGCCGACCTCATAAGATCGCCAGATCAGATCGTTCTGGATGCTGATCAGGTTCTCTTCGAGGTTAGCGCTGAACTTGACGACATCGGATCTGTACCACTTTTCATTGGCCGCTTCGTTGTATGCGTTCAGCAGATTCTCCCAATCATAGATTCGTTCAAGAAGAGACATTTTACCGTCACAAGCCATGACAATGCCCTCCTTATCTGTCCCGCGTGTGACAATCCCGAAGGCCAGCCTGCGCGGGCTTGTGCGCAGCCCAGCGAAGCCGCGCACGATTATCTTCAGCTTGTTCAGCTCGGAAGCATATCCCTTTAGCCCTTATGTTTCTGCTAAGCCATGGCCTTCAGGCAAAACGAACAGGGCCGGAGCGGAGCGGAAGCCGATGTTGCTGTTCGTGTTCGTGCGATCGTTGTTGCCGTTCAGATAGAACAAGCCAGCGTTCGTGCCGTTGTTCCAGTTGCCGCCGCGATAGACACAACGCCTCCCTTTCTACGACATGCTCCCGTCGGATATGATTACTCGGAAGAGTTAATCCATCCCCCGAGCATCCTTCCTATTTCATTCAGCTCCTTAGACCATACTTCATGGAGTCCCGGCGAGATCAGATGATCCTCCGGGCTCACAGCTGTGTCCACAAAGCTCCTCAGCACATCGAGCTCGACATCCATGTCCATCTGGAGATCTCTCCGGGTTTTACCTCTCGACTTATTTGCCTTGATGCAAAACCTCAGCAGATTTCCGTATGCTTCATACATCTTTTCGCGGTAGACATATTTTTCGGGCTTACGGATGTTCCGCGTGCGTTCTTCCAGCCTGATCGTGGATCTCACAATGCGCTGCCTTAGTTGTAATGTATCCATCTTCTTGCTCCTTTGGTTATACGGGCGGCCGCGGCGGGCCGCCCGAACCAGATTTCCAGATTGCCAGATTACAGATTATCAGCTAATCTCCGGAATATAAGCGGAGCGGAAGCCGAGGCTGCCGCCCGCGATCGTGCGATCGCTGCTGCCGCCCAGATAGAACAAGCCAGCGGACGTGCCGCCGTTCCAGCCGCCGCCGCGAAAGACACAACGCTCGGAGACATTATGATTCCAGTACACATAATCGCCTTCATAATCTGCCGCAACAGCTCCCTGATCCGGTAAGAGTGCAAGGCATCTTAAGAGCAGGACCGCGGCGGTTCCGATTGTCGCATCGGCTGTGATATTTCCGAACAGGCAGCCCTGATATGAGCTCTGCGGATTATTGATTGCCGTACTGTAGACCCATGCGGAAGATCTCCAGTCAAGTTTCACGGTGTTGCCGCTCACGGTCTGACCCGCATCACTCACAGAGCATTCAGGAGTCACGAGTGCGCCTGTCGCTGCGTCGATAGCCTTCCAGGCAGTGCTCGTATTGTTCTGAGGATTGTCCGGATCCGCTGCGTCGTTGTTCGCAAGGATCTGAAGCTCGCCCCAAACAAGACGAATCCCTCCCTGCCATTCATTAACGTTTCCGTTCAGGTCGGCAATTCCAGCGAGAGACTTATCATGATTCCATGAAACAGGACCGGTTCCGGTCGCTGTCCTCTGTACTCTGTTCGAGCTATCGAGCGGACAAGACGGAATCGCTCTGTAATTGCTCTCTCTCGAGTCTTTTCCGTAGTTGTTATTGCCGTAAGGCATAAATCCATTCGCCTTGCACCAGAGTGCGATTGCGGCCCACTCCGCTGCTGTTGACAGGTGCCATCCGTTTCCCTTCGCTTCACATCTCGCCCTCGAATTGTCGAAGTTGATGGTGTTTGCCGGATCCTGTCCTGGAAGCGAATAAGCGCATCCGTCATGGATGCAGTTCAGATACTTGGAATAATAGAACCCGTCGATCGTTCCGACTCCGTCCACGACGAATGCCGGATGAATAGCGCTATCGCCGCCAGCCAGTACGTCGTTGTTCTTGAATTTCGGGATATAGACCATCACGCTCGGCATCCCTTTTTCGTCAAGTATGACTTTATTGCCTGGACAGATCATCTGAACCGCCAGGTCTGTCAGATCAAAGTTTGACATTGTTATGCTCCTTTCTACTCGATGCTCCAAAGTGTCAGGTTCACTTCACCCATATCGATAGGAAGCTGCGTGCGCTCCTCTTCATCCTCTGCGTAAGTGGCCTGTGGTATGTCTATCTCTGCGACATACCTCAAAGCTCCTGCGGTCCCGATCGTCAGGTTTCCAGCTCTGTCCTTGCAGATGTCCACATGGACCGGCCAGTCCATCTGATACTTCGCACAGTTGACCATGATCTCATCGTCGCCGAAGAACAGCTTGGTGTTGTTCTGCTCCCATTCGATCTTTGGCCCTTCATTCTTTTCGATTACGTTTACCCTGTTAGCCATTAGAGTCCTCCTTTCACTCTCAGTCTTACCTTCACGCTGGTCGCGCTTCCCGTGAATGCGATCTTGAATCCGTTCAGCAGTTTGTCCGAAATCTCGATGTCGCCGACTTCACCGGTATGCGACAGAAGCTCCACATCGATCGTGTAGTCCGCCGTGATTCGGGCCGTCGCCAGGCTCACCGTTGTCTTTGAATTATTGAACGGATAAGCAAGCGTATTCGTGAGAGTCACGTCCTGCGACTCGACATTCGTGAGAACCTGGAGCTGCTTCGCTGCGATTGCGAGAAGTTCGCCCGTGACGTAATCATCCAGAATCCCTTTTTCCATATTGTTGAAGTTGCCGGCGCTCATCGGCGTTCCCTGCTGGATCACCTGTTGAGTGTCCGGATCCACCACATGGTCTTGCCATATTGTCGGATTATACATTCCTCTCCTCCTTTCTTTAGCTCGTCACTTCATAGATCGGAATGGTGATCTTGATCAAAGTGCCTTGTCCTGCGACTTTCGAGATCGTTCTGTTCTGCAGCGCTCCAGTCTCGCCCCTCGAATCAATGACCCTCGATGCCGTGATCGTCACGGCTGAGTTGTCCAGATTCGGGAACGTTGCAGTGATCACGAGATCATCGCCCTCGACCGCCTTCTTGTTGATCGTACCTCTGTACCAGGTGCCTCCGGCCTGGACTTCAACATAGACCAACGATCTGAGCCACTGCTCGCGGCGGTACTTCATGAAGTTGTTTTGGAAATAATTTGCCATGATTCCCTCCTTTCTTTTTATTGACCACACCTCCGTGTGCCGCATCGCACGAAGCTGTAGCTGTAAAAATTAGACCCAAACAAGGTGTTTACGCTCTTGCTCAAGAGTGTGCCGATAGTAGCCGTGCCAGGAATTGTGCCTGTAAGCTTAAAACCATATTGATATTGCAGCTGTCCGAATCGCGTCTCGATTCCTTCAGGCCCCTGTTCCCAGTAATAGAACACGCCAGCTATGTGAGACCTCGCGTTCTTGGCATACGCCGCCATTTTCATGAACTTCGCATATGATTCCGGATCGAGATCCGCGTTCGTTGTCATCACAACGAACGTAAAAGGGCTCCCGTCAATTTCATACCATTCGGCAACAAAGCCTGATCCCAGATACGATGCAACCAGATGCTCAACGGCCCACTTGGTTCCACGCTTACGCTTTATCTGCCTGGCAAGCTTGATTGTCTCCCGTTTCTCATCGATCGACAGCGTGCTGTCATACCAGTCGACATCAAGTTCCCATGCG
>JAFRCB010000086.1 GCA_017404585.1 Lachnospiraceae bacterium | reverse complement strand
CAGAGTCTCCTTGATCCAGTCAAGATCGGTCTCATCTTCCAGATCGAAGGATATGCAGGCGTCAAGGAACGAGTCTCTGGTCGAGACCCGGTCCATGAGGGCTGCGACCGGCAGGACGACAACGGTCCGTTCCGCCTCGGCAATAGAGCGGAAGACCCGCATGCGCTGCATATCAAGGAAGTTGCTAGCGATGTCTGCCTGGTAGAAAAGCAGATCCTTCGCGGGGTACAGGAGGGCATCCGGCTCGAAGAAGCGCAGATCCTCGTGTGCTGCTTTGGCGGTGAGATCATTTTCCGTGATCACAATGACCAGCTTTACCCCGTCCGAAAGTCCGTGCACCATATGCGATTTCTGGGCATCGATGCAGCCGGTCAGGGCATAGATTCCCCGTCCCTTCCGCATCCGGTCCCTTATTTCCGTAAATTCGGCCAGCTCTGTGAGCGGCTTAATGAATGTCTGCATAAATCTATTCCTCGAATGATGTTCATCCCTGTTACCGTTCAGACAGGCTCACAGTTCGGACTGGCTCACAGTTCGGACTGGCTCACAGTTCGGACTGGCTGTAACGAAGTTTCATGAACCGGCGCAAACATCATCTTCGTCGAAAAGCGCAGGTTCTTCTCTGCGAGCTTGCGTAGGCGACAAGCCGCCTACGCGATCTCTCGGTCGAACCTGCAATGCTTTTCTCACGAAGATGGATGCTTTGCCGCCGTTAAACGAACTTTGAGGACAGCCCGTCCGGACTGTCACCTACCCCAATCCGACTCGTTTTTCGATTAAGCTCTCGACTCAAATGTGAGGACAGTATGTCCGAGCTATCGCCTGACATGTTTGATGTAATCTGCGCTATATACTGTCTGGCGCATTAGAATCTGAGCATGTCAAGTCTTAACATTATAAATATTCATGGCTTTGTCGATCCCGTCGGTGCAGATCGCTGTGACTGCATCCGCGGCCCTTACGATCGCGTCGTCGACAAGCGCCCGGTCATCCATCGTGAACCGCGAAAGGACCCAGTCCGCCAGCTCCCAGCCCTCGGGCTTGCCGCCGGTACCGACCCTGATCCTGATAAATTTCTGTGTCCCCAGGCACTGAACGATGTGCCGCAGTCCGTTCTGCCCGCCGGCCGATCCCTGCTTGCGTATCCTGATCCTGCCGGGTTCAAGGTCAATATCATCACTGATCACAATAAGTTCGCTCTCCGGATCGATCTTGTAAAAATCGATCAGCTCCCGGACTGCTGTTCCGCTGAGGTTCATATAGGTCAGCGGCTTTGCGAGTACGACCTTCTCCGTCCCGATCATGCCTGTGCCGTACATAGAGTGGAATTTGCTTCCGCTGCACGGGATATTGTTCTTATATACAAGGCGGTCGATGACATCGAAGCCCATGTTGTGGCGGGTGCCTTCATATTTTTTACCGGGGTTGCCCAGTCCGACTATAATATACATATTGATCTCCTTCCCGGGTTTATCGCGCAGGTATTGCCGCGCTCAGAGATGACCGCGGTTTTTCAATTATACCAGATAGGAGCGCGATTGCAAGCACATTGAGGATCCGACCGAGATGTTATTGGCATGGCTGTTATTGGCATGTCACACGCCCTGAGCATCGAACTTGCGTTTTGTGATGTTAACAGTTATAATCAAGTATATATGCCAATTTGTCGAAAAGACAATCAGCGGAAGCTCTAAAACTCCCGCTGCGACACACTTTATAAAGGAGATTTCATCTCTATGTCACTCACTGATAAAGAAACACATCAAAAAGATGAAGTCCTGTTCTCCGGGTCCATGCGGCACCGCAAGCTTCCCCGCGCCCGCAGGCGCAAGAAGCGCGTACCTGAAATAACGCCCCGGCCGGTCGGAATGATCGATCCCATGACCGGGGAAATCACGGTGCCGGATGAAGCAGACAATCTTCCGAAAACGGATGTCTCTGTCCCTGACGAAGTAATCCATCCCGCGGCGGAGAATGTTTCTGTCCGCGAAGGCTTTACTCACCCCATAACAGATGACGACTCTGTTCGGGAAGACACGATTGCTTCTGCGGACGACGACATGATCATCCCGGATGATCTGCAGGACTATGGCTCATCGGATGACCTGTTATGGACCGATCTCGACGACGCAGGTACAGATGAAGATAACGAGTCTGTTGACGAGATCGAAGCCTCTGATTTCTCAGAAGACAGAGACATCGCGCACGCTGAAGAGTTCCGGACGGCTGCGAAAGTCGAGGGGAATCGGATCGTCGAAAAAGCTGATGAGAGCCGGGAAGCCGCAAACAGCGACAAAGACATGTTCCTCGCTGACATCGAGGATGAAGATGCCGGCTCCGAAGACGAGGATGAACCGGATGACGAGGATCCTGACAGCGAAGGTTACTCCGGCGGATTCTCTCTGTCGGGCTTGTTCAAGAGGAAACGCAACGATAAAAAGGAAAAAAAGAAATCTCAAAGCCGCAGAAAAAAAGCCGCCTCTAAGGGCAAAAAAAGCAGCTCTAATGAGGGAACAGTCGTCAGGGATGAGGACAGCGATCTGACAGATAACGAAAGCGAAGATCCCGACTATGACGATCTGGCTGATGACATGAGCGAAGATCCTGATTACGATGATCTGGCCGATGACGCGAGTGAAGATCCTGACTACGACGGCGATCTCGCAGATGATGAAAGTGATGCGGCTGACAGCGAATCCGAGGAGCCGGAGGTCGTACACAACCCGGTCATCCGCTATGACCCCGATCTCACATACGGTCTTACGTCGGAAGAAGTCTCCGACCGCGAGGCGGAGGGACTCATCAACGTGACAGTCCGCAAAGGTCAGAAGACAGTCCGGCAGATCGTACTCTCCCACACGCTGACCTACTTCAACTTGCTGAACATCCTTCTCGGCATCCTTGTCGCGACGACCGGCCAGTGGAAGAACATGCTCTTCCTCGGCATCATAATAGGAAACTCCGCGATCGGAATCTTCCAGGAATTAAAGGTCAAATCCCTCATCGACAACCTGACAGTGATCACGGCGGCGCGAGTCATCGCGATCCGCGACGGTGTTGAGGAGGAAATGCCCATCGACAATATAGTGGTCGACGACGTCATTAAACTCGGTCCCGGCGACCAGATCGTCACCGACGGGCGAGTCTTCGACTGCCGCGGACTTGAAGTCAACGAGTCAATGCTGACAGGCGAGTCGCAGGCCGTTAAAAAGAAAGACGGCGATCAGGTCCTTTCCGGCAGCTTCATCATAGCCGGCACCGCGCTGCAGCGCGTCGACAAGGTCGGCAACGAGAGCTACGCTTCCCAGCTGGTCGCGAAAGCGTCCCACAAGAAGCGCGCGAGCTCCGAGATGCAGCGCACGATCGGCCGGATCATCAAGGTCGTTTCCGTGATTATCATCCCGGTAGGCCTGCTTCTCTATCGCAGTCAGATGATTGCGAACGGCGGGGTATTTGCAAATGCAATCATCCGCACCGTCTCCGGCATCATCGGCATGATTCCCGAAGGCCTGGTCCTGCTGACCTCCGTCTCATTCATCATCGGCGTCGGACGACTGGCCAACAAAAAAGCCCTCGTCCAGGAGATGCCGTCCATAGAGTCGCTTGCCCGGGCAAATATCATTTGCACCGACAAGACCGGAACCATCACGACCGGAGAGCTCCGCGTGAACGAGGTCCTTCCCATGGGCCGCGTGACCCGCGATCAGGTCATGGATATCATGGCCCACATTAACAGCGCCTTCACCGACACGAACGTCACGCAGGATGCGCTGAACGCGGCTTTCGGCAAGACAAAAGGCTGGGATGCGCGCGGCATCATCCCGTTCTCATCCGAGCGAAAATTCAGGGCCGTATCCTTTGACGGACACGGTGATTATGTGCTCGGAGCGCCGGAATTCATCGTACCGAATAACAAGGCCGCCCTCGACGTCGTGGATAACTACTCACAGCAGGGTTACCGCGTACTGCTTCTCGGCAGATCCAAAGGCATCGACCACGAGACCGGAGACAAGGGGGCAGTCGCTCCGATCGCAGCCATCATCATATCGGATGTGATCAAGGAGGATGCGAAGGAGACATTTGCATACTTTGCAAAATCGGGCGTCGCCATTAAGGTCCTGTCCGGCGACAACCCGCTGACAGTCTCCAGCGTCGCCAAGAAAGCCGGCATCGCCGGCGCCGAAAAATATGTCGACGCCACAAAGCTCCCCGAGGATCCCACTGCCTTCCAGCAGGCCGTCATGAAATACAGCGTGTTCGGTCGTGTCAAGCCGGAGCAGAAACAGGCCTTCATAAAGGCATGGCAGGCTGCCGGCATGACCGTTGCCATGGTCGGAGACGACGTCAACGACGTCCTTGCGATCAAGGATGCTGACTGCGGTATTGCGATGGCATCCGGCTCAGAGGCCGCAAAGCAGGCCGCCCACATCGTGCTCATGGATTCCGACTTCTCGTCGATGAAGGATATCGTAAAGGAAGGAAAGACGATCATTGCCAACATCGAGAGGGTCAGCTCCCTCTACCTGACAAAGACGATCTATTCCTGCCTGCTCTCGGTCATCTTCATACTCCTGAAGACACCGTACCCGTTCACGACGCTGCAGATGGGACTCATCAATCTCTGCGGCATCGGAATGCCGAGCTTCCTGCTCACTCTCGAGCAGCAGGAGGATGTGACCACGAGCGGATTCCTGAAACACGTTCTTCAGACCGCCCTGCCGGCCGCGCTCACCATGGTGACGTCCATGCTGGTCGTGCAGATCCTGAACGCGATGTTCCCATGGACCACCGATATCTTCTCGACCTTCAACCTGATGCTCGGAGGGCTCGTGTCCATGCTCGTCGTCGCCAGCGTCTGCTGGCCGCTTGCTCCTTACCGCAAGTTCGTGCTGGCTGTGAGCTCCGTAGTGTTCCTCGGAGCAGTCATTCTGCTCCCGAACTTCTACGATATGCACTCGATTTTCATGTGGTGGTCGCTGCTGCTCCTGCCGCTCTCGGTACTTGTCGCAATCATGATTTCCGTGTACTCGATGCTCACGCAGAAGGCCATCCTAAAGTTTGGCCGAATGAAGCAGGAAATGGATGCAAGACGTAAGCGCTACGATCCGGATATTTACTAAGAGAATAATAAATCCACCTATTAAAGGGGCTGCCGCACTAAACTGTGCGGCAGCCCCTTATTTGGATCGAGCTGAGATTCTCATTTCTTTCGGCTCTTGTTCGGTTCCAGGGCAAAGGCAGCACGATTGGCTCAATTCGGAGCTTTCTGCCGCCTTTGTGAGATGTGGCTTCATCGGATCTTCGGCGGAGGCAGCAAAATCCTGCTTACGAGGCAAGATTGCTGCCTTTGACCTTGGGGAGTTTCATCGGGTCTTTGGCAGAAGCAGCAAAATCTTGCTTCTGAGGCGTGTCTGCTGCCTTTGTGAGATGTGGCATCTTTCGATTCCTGGGCAAAGGCAGCTAGATTAGCCTTATTCAGGGCTTTCTGCCGCCTTTGAACAAATTGACTTCTTTCGGCTCAAGGGCAAAGGCAGCAAGATTGACTCAATTCCAAGCTTTCTGCTGCTTTTGAGAAAAATGACATCTAAACTATTGTATTTCAAATAGTATCGAGCCGAACGGCGCAAGCTTAATCTCTGCCCCATACATGGAATCGGCTCTGAGAAGCGCCTCATCAGGAGGCAGCTCCTTCGTCTGACCGCCGAAGCGCTCCCAGTCCGTATTTAAGATCGGCACGAGTGCTCCCGACTTCTCCGGGTGCAGACAGTAGGTCTGCTCTTTGTTTGAGAAGTTGAATATAGCGATGACATTCTTCTTTCGCGTCTTGTCGTAGCGCTCGATACCGAACAGGTTCCTGCCGTTATCGTTGATCGTGATCCACCTGAAACCCTTCGGGTCGTAATCCATCTCATAGAGAGCCGGATACTCGCAGTAGATCCTTCCGAGCTCGGCAAAATACTTCTGGAAGGCATCGTGATTCGGGTATTTCAGCAGGAAATAATCGGGCTCTTTCGTCTCATCCCACTCGCGGAACATCGCGATCTCATTGCCCATGAAATTCAGCT
>JAFRCB010000085.1 GCA_017404585.1 Lachnospiraceae bacterium | reverse complement strand
TCTCTCATGACGCTGCTTTATGGTCTTTATCACAAAATCAACCTGCTTCGCGCGGCTCCTGAATTTTTTGTAGACCGCAAGACCGGCATCGCCGTTCATTCCGCGTTCTGAAATAAAGTCCTTGGGGAAACGGCGGCGGTTCATCCTTATGAGCCTGGAAGCCATATCAACTATAGCCTGACCGGAGCGATAATTGGTACTCATGGAGATGGCGGATGCATTTGCATAATCCTCCGGGAATTGCAGCATGATTTCCGGCATCGCTCCTCTGAACATGTAGATCGACTGATCATCGTCCCCGACGACGCAGAGGTTCCTGTGTCTGCCGACAAGCAGGTACAGAATATCCCGCTGGATCCTGTTCGTGTCCTGATACTCATCGCACTGGATATAGTCAAAGCGGTCCTGCCAGCGGTCGCGGATCCTCATGTCACTCTCAAGGAGCTCGAGACACTTGATCAGCATGTCATCGAAATCAATCTTTCCCAGCGTCTCTTTATGCTTTTCATAACTGCCCAAGATCTTTCTGAATACCTGTTTCTCGCAGCTCGTCGGAACATAGGTGTCGGGATCTATATAATTGTTTTTGATGATGGAAATCTCGGTCATGATGGCCTGGGAGAGTTCCCAGGCGTCGTTGACCCAGCTCAGTTTCTTTAGGCCGCGCATAAAATAGTCGCGCTTGTCCTGCTCGGAGTAGAGGGAGTCCGGGGCGTATGCTCCCTCCATGCGGAGAATGTTGAAGCAGAGGGAGTGGATGGTCATCATCGGTACGGATGGCGCGCTGCCTCCGAACAGCTTCTGGTATTTGACTTTCATTTCGGCGGCTGCGGCGTTGGTGAAAGTGACCATGAGGATACGATCCGGATCGATGCCCGACTCGATCATATGGTGGATCCGGCGGACAAGCGTGGTCGTCTTGCCGGATCCCGGGCAGCTGATCAGAATGACCGGACCGTCCAGAGTCTTAATCGCCGCATCCTGCGCTTCATTTGGTTTTAATTCATTCATATCAATAAAGTTTTGCCCGCAAAATTAAGTGCGGGATTCGAATTGACGAGAGTTGACAAGGTGCAGATCCGCGTCCCTGCTGTCAGAAGAAAATGTTCGAGATCCAGATCTCAAGTCCGATGCCGATCAGAATCAGACCGCCGAGGATGGAAGCCTTGCCTTCGAGCTTGTACGCAGCTCTTGAACCGATCCTGATGCCGCCGAGGCAGATGGCAAGAGTGACGGCGGCTATGATCAATGAGGCTGTAAACGCCATCAGTGTGTTATATTCCGCAATCGCAAATCCGACAGAGAGGGCATCGATGGACGTGGCAACTGCCTGAAGAATGAGAGTGTGGGTGGACAGGTATACCGGAGTGTTATCGGATATCGGACATTCATTCCCATCCCTCGGACATCGTCTGCGTGTCCTGGGACAGAGATATCCGTCCTTCGGACACTCGATTTCTGTATTCCCTTCCGGGTGAAGGCCCTCACGGAGCATGTTTCCGCCGATAAAAGAGAGGAGGATCAGAGCGATCCAGGGGATGAATGCCTGAAAGGAACTGAACATCCGCACGATCGTGTGAACACAGATCCAGCCGATCATGGGCATGAGGAACTGGAAGAAGGCGAAAGCTCCGGCTATGCGCCATCTTTCCCTTCGATTCATGTCAGGGTTGGCCAGGGAGTTGGCGATCGAGACAGAAAAGGCATCCATAGCCAGGCCGACTCCGAGCAGAATACTGTTGAATACAAAAATAATAATTGAAGACATGGGACCTCCGTTAATGTGTTCTAGTCACGCTTGCGAGACTTGGCGCGTGATTAGGTTCATCTGAAATAAAAAAGCCAGTTAAGCGTTCGCCATACCTGGTCAAAAAGCGTCTAAAACGCGCCAGGGCCAGCGCAAATGCATATACACGAGTCTCGCAATTTAATGCAAGCCAGACCCTGCGGTCAGTATGTTGACTTGCAGCGCTGTGCGCCTGCTACTCCCTCAATCAGTAAAAAGTATAAGAAAGCACAAGCGCGTTAGTCAATCCTAACAAAGTTCGGCTTTACTATTTTGTTTTTTGTGATATAATTCGAAAACAGTTTCTAAGGTAGTATAAGCAGGAGAAATGAACATGGCACAGCTTACATGTACGAATTTAACACTCAGGTACGGGGAAAACGTGCTTGTCCGCGGGCTTTCCTTTGAAGTCAACGCGGGAGACTACCTCTGTATTGTCGGGGAGAACGGGTCGGGCAAGTCGACATTGGTGCGGACGCTGCTGCATTTGCAGGCACCTGCCGAAGGTAAAATCGAGGCGGGCGACGGTCTCTCTGCCAATGAAATAGGCTACCTCCCCCAGCAGACTCTCGTTCAGAGAGATTTCCCGGCTTCCGTCAGGGAAATCGTCCTGTCAGGATGCCAGTCAAGAATGGGCCTTCGCCCCTTCTATAATAAGGAGGAGAAGGCGCTTGCAAATGAGAATATGGAAAAGATGGATATCATGCATCTGGCAGACCGATGCTATCGGGAACTGTCCGGCGGCCAGCAGCAGCGTGTTCTGCTCGCGAGAGCACTCTGCGCGACCAGAAAACTTCTGTTCCTCGATGAGCCGGTGTCCGGCCTCGATCCCAGGGCTACAGCTGAGATGTATGAGCTGATCGAGCGTCTGAACCGCAAGGAGCGTATAACGATCATCATGGTATCCCATGATATCCACGCCGCCCTCCGATATGCCACCCACATCCTGCATATTGAGGAGAATGTGTTCTTTGGAACAAAGTACGATTATATGAAGAGTCCGATCGGCAGATATTTTATGAAGCTTCACCACGGCAAGATGGATATTCGAAGCGGCAAGCCGGGTAAAGAGAAAGACCTTTCAAAGATCCCGGCTATGCACACGAACATGGTAAAGGGGGGAGAGTAATGGGCTTTTTTGAGACACTGGCCTCATACCTGGCCTTTCCGTTCGTTCGGTACGCGCTCATTGTAGGTGTGCTGACAGCTTTGTGCTCGTCTCTGCTGGGCGTGACACTGGTACTGAAGCGTTTCTCGTTCATCGGTGACGGACTGTCCCATGTCGCTTTCGGAGCGATAGCGATAGCGTCTGTCCTTAACCTCAGCAATGAGATGCTGTTCGTTCTGCCCGCTACAGTCGTGTGCGCTGTGCTGCTTCTTCGGACAGGGAACAGCACGAAAATCAAGGGCGATGCGGCAATTGCGATGATCTCAGTCGGGGCACTGGCAGTAGGTTATCTGCTCATGCATCTGTTTTCGACTTCGACAAACCTTTCCGGGGATGTGTGCAGCACGCTGTTCGGTTCGACGTCGATTCTGACGCTGACAATCAGCGAGGTCATACTGTGCGTGATCCTGTCGATTGCAGTCATCTGTGTGTTCATCGCTTTTTATCATAAGATATTTGCCGTGACTTTCGATGAGAATTTCGCCATGGCAGTGGGTACCAATGTGGGCGGATACAATCTGATGATCGCAGTCATCATTGCAGTCATCATTGTCCTCGCAATGAATCTTGTCGGCTCGCTGCTGATTTCTGCCCTGGTCATTTTTCCGGCCCTCTCCGCGATGCGGGTCTTCAAGAGCTTTTACTCTGTTACAGTATGCTCTGCGATTCTGTCCGTGGTGTGTACACTCATCGGAATGATCATATCCATCGTGGGCGGAACTCCGGTCGGATCCACGATCGTCGCGGTGGACATAGCCGCTTTTCTGATATTTGCAGTCATCGGAAAAGTAAGGGGAGAGTAAAAACTTAAGAAATTGTATTGAAATCGATACAAATATTTGCGAATCTGCTATAATATTTATGGATTATTCCCGAAGGTGAGACGCAATTGCGGCATGGATCAGGCTGAAAGCCGGAGGAGGATCCCTGTTTCACAGAAAAAATCAGTTCGGAGGAATCAATATGAAAGTAGGATGCGTAAAAGAAATCAAGAACAATGAATTTCGTGTCGGCCTTACACCGGACAATGCAAAAGCGTATGTGGCAGCAGGTCATGAGGTCCTGATCGAGAGAGGAGCCGGTCTGGGTTCCGGATTTACAGATGAAGAGTATGAAGCAGCCGGGGCCAGACTTTTTGAGGCGGCTGAGGCAGTGTGGGACCAGTGCGACATGATGGTGAAGGTCAAGGAGCCGCTCCCAGACGAGTACAGTTCATTCCATGAGGGTATAATTCTCTTTACTTATCTCCATCTCGCGGCTGACCAGGAGCAGCTCGATGCGCTCCTTCGCGGCAAGGTCAAGGGCGTTGCCTATGAGACTCTGATCGAAAAGGACGGAAGCATACCGCTTCTTGCCCCGATGAGCCAGATTGCCGGCCGCCTGTCCATCCAGGAGGGCGCAAAGTATCTTGAGAAGAGATTCGGAGGTGAGGGCGTTCTGCTTGCGGGCGTTCCCGGAACCCCGAAGGCCAATATCGTTATTCTCGGCGCGGGCACAGTAGGCATGAACGCGTGCAAGATTGCTGTTGGTATGGGTGCAAATGTCACCATCATCGATATCAATCTGAAGCGGCTTGCCTATATCGACGATATTATGGGTTCGCGCGTACAGACTCTGGTCTCGACAGATGCCAATATCGAGAAGGCAGTTAAGGATGCCGACCTGGTCATCGGATCGGTCCTTATCCCCGGCGGCACTACACCGAAGCTCTTTAAAAAGAAATATCTGAAAGAGATGAAGGACGGCGCGGTATTTGTCGACGTTGCGATCGATCAGGGCGGCTGTGGAGAAGCTTCCCACGTGACGACACATGACGATCCGATCTACAAGGTCGATAACGTAATTCATTATTGCGTGGGCAATATGCCGGGAGCTGTTCC
>JAFRCB010000084.1 GCA_017404585.1 Lachnospiraceae bacterium | reverse complement strand
GTCCAGCGATGCCTTCACCTGGATTTTTAACAGAGCGCAGGGCAACGGTGCCTACGACGTCCTCATCATCTCGAACTTTCTGGTCTATATTATGGGATATGAAATCTTAAGACTTTTCACAAGATACGTGACATGTCTTACAGGACCCGGACCAATGGCAAATGCAGTTTACGTGATCGCCTATGTCGGTATGCTGCTGACGTTCATCAATCTGTTCACCCACTTCATGTACTACATAGATGCTTCAAATGTATATCACAGAACAACCTGGTTCGTTCTTTCGCAGGGTCTCGGTCTGGCAGGAACAGTGTGTCTCGGTATACATATATTTATTCGCAGACAGAAGCTGGCTAACCTGAGGGCGCTCGTCCTCATAACCTATATTGTCCTGCCCTCTCTGGCCATGATCATTCAGTCCTTTTACTATGGCATTCCACTGCTGAATATTGCCATATCAGCTGCGCTCTTTCTCAATCTCACTGTCATGCTTCTGTATCAGAGAAGGAGAATCAGTGAGCAGGCTCAGGAACTCATTGCCAGCGAGAGAAAGCTGCTCGAGGAGAGGGAGCGTGTGAACGACATGAAGATCCGACTTGTTCTGTCGCAGGTCAAGCCTCATTTTCTCTTCAATGCCCTGAACGCGATCTATTATCTCATAGAGAAATCTCCCATGCAGGCACAGGCCGCCATTGACAGCTTTTCAGATTATCTTCGCGGCAACATGGAAGCTTTGGAGCACACAGCGCTGATTCCGATCTCGCAGGAGATGAAGCATGTAAAGAGTTATCTCAGGCTGGAGGAAATGCGCTTTCAGGATGAACTGGAAGTCATCTATGACGTTAAGGCCCTCAATTTTGATGTGCCGGCTCTTTCAGTCGAACCGATCGTGGAAAACGCCGTAAAGCATGGCATCAGCCAAAATGAAAGCGGCGGTTATGTAAAAATCAGCACTGATGAGACTGATGCCGGCTATGAGATAAAAGTCGAAGATAACGGAGCCGGATTCGATGTCGAAGACATCGGCAGCGACGGACGTCTTCACGTGGGTATTACAAATGTCAGGACCCGCCTTGAGAGCATGGCAAAAGGTACCCTTACAATTGAATCCGAAATCGGAAAGGGTACCCGTGTGACCATTTTTATTCCAAGATAATTATTGATCCCAAGGCATCAGACCTCCGCCTGTTGCCCAGACAATGTGCACCGCCTGATCCATATGCTCAGAAAGACCGTGCTCCTTAATATACCAATCCCACTCGTTACCTCCGCGGCAGATTTCGGAAAGTCCCTTAAAGCCCGCACAGGCAGACGGCTCGACCCGAATATTCTCGAGGTCCATGAGCATTTTCTGATAATCAAGCAGCTTTGCGTCCGAAACAGTAAACGCGCCGGAGACAAGGTGTTCCATCATTCTGCACACAAAGCCGGACGGCTTCCCGACAGCAAGACCGTCCGCAATCGTGAGACCGCTGAGGCCGATGTCCCGGACACAGATTCTGTCGTGTTCTCCGGTCGCCATTCCGAGCAGAAAACAGGGGGCTTCCACAGGCTCCGCAAAGAAACAGTGGACATTGTCTCCGAACAGTTCCTTGAAGCCGAAGGTGATCCCGCCCGGGGCTCCTCCCACTCCGCAGGGCAGGTAGAGGAACAGGGGATGATTCTCATCGATAGCGATCCCGGCTTTCCGAAGCTGCACCTGTACTCTGAGCGCGGCTGTGGAATAACCGAAGAAGAGATCCTCAGAGTTCTCATCATCGATAAAAAAGCTCTTTTCATCTGTCAGAGATTCTCTGCGTCCGCTCGCAACAGCCTGACCGTAGTCCCCCTCGTACTCTTTAACGATAACACCCTCGCTGCGAAGAAGATCCTTCTTCCACTGTCTGGCGTCGCGCGACATGTGCACGATCGCCCTGAAGCCGAGTTTTGCAGCCATCCGGCCGATACTGATTCCGAGATTCCCCGTAGAACCGACCTGGATCGTGTACTGACTGTAGAAAGACCGGAATTCGTCCGAATCGATCTTTTGGTAGTTGTCCGTCGGCCACAGCATGCCGGCCTTCTGAGCGAGGGTCTCCGCAATCTTCAGAACTTCATGAATACCGCCTCTGGCTTTCACAGAACCCGCGATCGGAAGTCTGGCGTCATCCTTCAGGAATACTCTGCCTTTGATTCCCGCTCCTTCTTCGTTCATCTTCTCTTTCACGGCAGGAATCGGGATGAGCCCGGATTCAATGACTCCCTTTTTGTCTGCTGTCTCCGGAAATGCGGAGGCAATATAGGGCAGGAACCGCATAAAGCGGTTCTGAGCAGCCTTCACATGTACGAATTTATATCCTTCGATCTCACTTCTCGGTTCACACTTATCAAGTCCGGGATTCATCCAGACCGTCTCTTCCCTACCTCTTAAGCTTTCGATTATATCCATCTCATTCATCCTCGAACTCCGGTACCATATATGTCCGGCAAAAATATCCGGCTATTCCCTTTAAGTATAAAAAAAACCGGTCCGAAGACCGGCTTTGCTTTTTATTCAATAGTCAGAATATCGGAGAAGCCTGTGACGTCAAATATTTCCATGATCTCAGGTCTTACATTCCTGATCACCATCTCGCCCTGCTTATTCATCTGCTTCTGGGATGAAAGCAGCACACGAAGACCTGCAGAAGAAATGTACTCTAATGCCTCAAATTCAAAAATAAGGGATTCCACACCTGAAAGACTCTTTCTCAGCTCATTCTCCAGCTGCGGTGCTGTAGTCGTATCAAGTCTGCCTTCAAGGGCAAAAATAAGTTCTGATCCATTAGCTTTCTGTTCAATCTTAAGCATAGTTTCCTCCACACAAATTAAATATTTTTCTTAATTGTCAAAATGTTCTTATTATCCGCATATTCATATGCAACGTCATCCATACTCCTCTTCACCATAAAGATGCCGAGTCCGCCGACCTTGCGGTCTTTGGCGGAAAGGGTGACATCCGGCTCCTCAACCGCAAGCGGATTGAAGGGAACCCCGCTGTCTATGAATGTAATAGTCACAGCTCCGGGATCTTTTTCTGTATCCAGCCGTATCACCGCCTCCCCTTCTGCGGGAGCATATGCATATTGTGCGATATTGACAAAAATCTCTTCCACCGCCACATCGATCTGCATCTGTGCCTTCATGGAGCAATCTGCCTCTTCCAGATTCTCATCCACAAACGCGATTACCTGATCCAGATTATCAGTTCTGGCACCAATTACCAGTTCTTTCACATGCTTTTCCTTTCCGCATGAGATCCGTCCGTTGAAGATCATGCCTCCTTAAAAACAGATGCTCTTCTCATACTATGAGGACCGCTTCCGGCCTCTCATGTCTGTACGAATTTGGGATCTGCTTTGCAGCTTACTATAAGTTCAAGTCTCGCTGCCCACCTTCTCAAGAGGCGGGAGCATCTCACACTGTGATATATTATTTATAACAGACTCCGGCAAATATTGTCAACCTTATAGCCGTCCTCATTTCTCCCTACGTAAAATAATCCGTAATTTGGTTCAGCAATCCGCATTAAGGGTCCTGATCCACTCATCAAACTCTTCTCCCTTCGCGGTAAAGGCAAGCGTAAAACTATCGTTCCCATCCATTCTTACGACCTTCGCATACAGATCGAAGCCCGAGTCGATCATCAGATTGTCATAAAGCCGAAGGGGGCTTTCTGTATGCACTTCGACCTGGCTTGCGGACACTGCCGTGATCTCACAGTCAGCTGTCTTTCCGCTTAAGGATTTATCCTTCAGGATATGGACTTTCACGTGAACCGGTTCAGCCAGCTCTGTGAGCTCGTCCTGCACGTTCTCAAGGTGCAGACCATACTCCCCGCCTATACCCGTAACATGGAATATCCGAGTCTCATCATGAACCCCCTTCAGCCTGCAGCTGAAAGCATTCTCGATCTCAAGATCCTCCGTGACTGCGTTCCGCGTTCCGGACGAGAGCAGGATCATACCGCCCGTCGTAAGACTCTCAATTCTGCCGGCCATATTGACCATCGGTCCCATGACTCCGTATTTAGTACGCTTTTCTGACCCAATATTTCCGAGAATCACGTCACCCGTGTTGATGCCGATTCCCATGGACAGAGGTTCATAGCCTCTTGCGATATTCCATTCATTTACCGCGCGCATCCGGTTCTGCATAGCGATTGCACAGGCGACAGCGTCGTCGGCATGTTTTTCTGATAAGGACGGTGCCCCGAAGATGATGAACATACCATCCCCCAGGAACTCAATGATCGTACCTTTATATCGACTGATCTCCTCGTACATCTCCTCAAAATAATGATTGAGCATGGTGACCAGGGCTTTGGGTTCAGTCCTCTCGCAGAGCATGGTAAAACCCCGAAGATCACTCATCAGGATCGTGACGCATCGTCTCGTTCCGCCCATTTTCATGCCGTCCGGCGTATCCAGGATTTCTCTGACGATATCGTCCGACAGATACCGGCCGAAGGTCTCTGTAATCAGCTTGTTGCGGATCTCCAGCTTGGCATTGAGCGTTCTGATCTCGCTCATGGCTTTCATGGCATCGCGAAGATCGAAAAGTTCCGTCACATCGCTTATGACCAGAACAATACCCTTGACCAGACCGTTATTATGGAGACACGAGGAGACAACTCTGAGTCTCTTTTCGGACTTGCCACAGATATAGGGAACATATCTCTCCTGTCTCGTCCAGCGGTTTCGGATCGCGTCGAGGACAGTTTCCGTGAATTCATCATTGCCCGCCTCGTCAAAGAAACAGAGGGCAAACAGATTTCCGACAAGATCCTCCTCTGCCCTGCCGAGGATCGTCAGGGCAGCACCGTTCACAAGCTCGATAATTCCGTTGTGGCTTATGGCCATCACACCCTCGGACATATCCGCTATGACGCTGTTTGTTATAGAAACCATCCGGTCCATACACTACCTCAGTTTGACTGCCATCATAGTAATGTCATCGAACTGCGGTGCATCACCGGCAAATTCTTTGACTGCACGGTATACATTATGAATGACCTGCGAAGCTTCAGCTTCCGGTTCACGATTCAGGACCTCGAGCATACGGTCTGTGCCGAACATCACATTGTCGGAATCCGTCGTCTCCGGAACTCCGTCAGTATAAAGGAAGAGAGTTCCTCCGTGCTCGAGCACGAACTCGTATTTCCTGTAGGTTATATCCGACATGCCGCCGATGACGAAGCTGTGTCTGTCCTTCAGAAGCTCGAATTCTCCGTTCTTCTTCCTGATGACCGGATATTCGTGGCCGGCGTTGGATGCAATCACATGACCGGACGAGATCGTCAGGATACCCAGCCACACAGTGACAAACATGTCCTCCTCATTGTTCT
>JAFRCB010000083.1 GCA_017404585.1 Lachnospiraceae bacterium | reverse complement strand
GGAAAAAGATGGAGTCCCCGGCGGGACTCTTCGGCGCGCTGGAGGTGGCGCAGCGGCAGTATGACCTGCGCTGCGAGGTCGAGGCCTATCTGAAAGAGTCCCCGGAGGCCGCCGTGGTCAATCTCGGCTGTGGGCTGGATGACACCTTTTCCAAGGTGGACAACGGACGCTGCCGGGGATACAACCTGGATTTTGCGGACGTGATCCGAGTGCGGAGCGACCTGCTGCCCACCGAGGAACGGGAAACAAATCTTGCCTGCGATCTCAACGACTTCACATGGATGGACGCGATCGACGCTTCAAACGGCGCGGTATTCTTCGCCGCCGGGGTGTTCTACTACTTCAAAACCGAGGACGTCAGGCGTTTGTTCTCCGCCATGGCAGAGCGCTTCCCCGGCGCGGTGCTGGCCTTTGACTCCTGCAACGAGCGAGGCGCGAAGCTGATGCGGAAGACCTGGCTCAAAGAGGCCGGGATCACTGATGTGAGCGCCTTCTTCTCTCTTGAAAATGAGAAAGAGTTGGAGTCTTGGAGCGATCATTTAGCCGCTGTAACTGCAAAGAGCTACATGCGGGGCTACCGGGATATCTACAAAGACGTTGGGCTGTTCCACAAGCTGATGATCCGTTTCTGCGACAGTCTGGTGAAAATGAAGATCGTGAAGATCATTTTCAGAGCGTGATGACATGACAAGGAAAGAACAGATCAAAAGTGCATACAAGCAGCTCGGCGGAAGCGCAAGTTTCTACGACGGGATGATGACGTATTCCACCCTTCCGGGCAAGGCGGTCTGCCGTCTGGTCTGGAATATGGACGGTGGGAAAAATCTCGATTATCTCACACGGGCGCTCTCGGGCGTGCCAGAGGATTTTGCCGGGAAGCTGCTGGAGGTGCCGGTCGGAACGGGCGTGCTGACAATGCCGGTCTACAAAGAGCTGCCGGAGGCAGACATCGCCTGTCTCGATTATTCGGCAGATATGATGGGCACCGCGAAAAAACGGGCTGAAGCTGCCGGAATCAAAAACATTGTTTTCCAGCAGGGTGACGTCGGCGCACTGCCCTTTGAAGACGAGAGCTTCGATATCGTCCTCTCCCTGAACGGGTTCCACGCTTTCCCGGATAAGGAAGCGGCCTGGCGCGAGACATACCGCGTGCTGAAAAAAGGCGGGACCTTCTGCGGCTGCTTTTACATTCAGGGCGGATGCAAACGGACCGACTGGTTCATCAAAAAGCTGTACGTCCCGAAGGGTTTCTTTACCCGGCCTTTTGAGACGAAGAACAGCCTGAAGAGACGTCTGGAAAGCATGTACGAAGAAGTCAGCGTGTCTTCCGTGGAAGGCATGGGCTGCTTCCGCTGCAGAAAGTGAGGTCGAGAGATGGCAAGGAAAGATTCGGACCATCAGAAAAAGCCCATGAGCCTGCTGTTTCGCGGTAAGGCGATCTTCAAGCCGCTGAACACAGGCCGTATCGACGAACGTGTCGCCTGTGTGCGAGAGTGGGTCGCCAACATCTTCTTCTACACGAAAAACGGCGTCACGATCATGATCGACGCGGGCTACAACTACGCGCGACTGCGGGAAAAGATGGGCTGGCTGGATATCGACCCGGCGGCCATCCAACATATCCTGATCACGCACCAGGACACAGATCACGTTGGCGCGCTGGAGACGGACAGCGAGCAGCTTTTCCGCGACGCCACCGTCTATATCGGCGAGATCGAGAACCGCTATCTCTCCGGCGAGACGCGGAGAAAAGTATTCCACGGGCTATATAAATTGCCAATGGTCAGGATGGAGAACAAAAAGGTTTTGCTGCGTGACGGCGAGATCATTCATATCGGCGATTTCAAGATCGAGTGTTTACTGGTCCCCGGCCACACCTGGGGCCACATGGTCTATCTCATTGACGACGAGTACCTTTTCACCGGCGACACGATCTGGTTCGGGGCGGACGGAGGCTACAGCTTTATCGCCACGCTGGCCGAGGACAACAAGCTGGCGGTCCGTTCGCTGGAAAAGCTGGAGAAGGAACTCCGCAGACGAAACAAAGCTCTGAAGATCATCACCGGTCATACCGGCTGGACGGACGATCTCGACTTTGCATTCCTCCGCAGAAAAGAATTATGTAAACCTTTTGCGGAGAAATACACCGACCCCGCTGCGCCTTATGACGGCTACGTTGAGGACGATGATACGGAAGAGAGCGCACGGACCGTGCAGCTGAGAAAGGTGAAGACGACATGAAGCCTGATTACAAAAACTGGATGCCGAAAGGCATGGTACTTTCCGGCTTTGCTGCGACAGCAGTATTCCTGATTATGTTTATCGTATTCGGACTGACGGGGATTATTTCCGGCACGTTGAAAACCGTGCTGTTTATCGTCTTCCTCGCAGGAACGATCATTGGGCTGTGCGTTTCTGTCTGGATGATCCTCCTTTACCGCGCCTTCTCCTATAACGGAAAGCGACAGATGTCTAGGCAGATCATCGAAGGGATCGCGGGATACGTCAGACTGCCGGACGGCGGCAAAGGGCTGGACGTGGGCTGCGGCAGCGGAGCGCTTACCATTGCCTGCGCCAAGCGAAACCAGACGGCCTCCTTCGTCGGAATCGATCGCTGGGGCAAGGAATACGCCTCCTTCAACAAGCCCCTGTGTGAGAGCAATGCCAAAGCCGAGGGTGTGAGCAACGTCAGCTTTCAGCGAGGAGATGCGACACAGCTCGATTTCCCTGATGAAAGCTTCGACGCGGTGGTGAGCAACTATGTCTACCACAACATCCCCGGCGACCGGCAGGCCTACCTGTTGGAGACCCTGCGGGTGCTGAAAAAGGGCGGCATGTTTGCGATCCACGACATCTATTCCAAGTCCAAGTACGGTGATATGCAAGCGTTTGTAAAGAAGCTGAAAGACATGGGCTATGCGGACGTCCGGCTTATCGACACAACGGACGGGACCTGGATCACGAAATGGGAATCAGTCTGGATGGAGCTCGCCGGTTCCGCCCTGCTCATTGGGAAAAAGTGAGGCGAGAAACATGGGCCTATTTCAAAAACTGTGCAACCAGACCCGGACGCCGGAGGGCTTTCTCGGAAAGCTGATGGCAGGAGGCATGAACATCGGCCATGCAAAACTGGCCGAATGGGGCATGTCCTCTCTGCGCGGTATCGACGCATCCGCCATAGTCGACCTTGGGTGCGGAGGAGGCCGAAACGCCAGTGAGCTCCTGAAACGCTATCCGAAAGCAAAGCTTACCGCACTGGATTATTCCAAAGTCTCCGTTGAGATGACGAAGAAAACAAATCGTCAGGCAATCAGGGCCGGCAGGTGCAGCGTGGTTCAGGGGAATGTTGCGGCGCTTCCCTTTGAGGCGGATCGCTTTGATCTGGCAACCGCCTTTGAAACCGTCTATTTCTGGCCCGGTCTGGAAAAGTGTTTTGCCGAAGTGCACCGTGTGCTGAAGCCGGGCGGGGCCTTTTTGATCTGTAATGAATCGGACGGTACGGACGAGGTGACCCTCCGATACGCGAAAATCATAGATGGAATGGCTTACTATACGGTGCAGCAGCTTCAGAATGCTATGAAAGCCGCAGGTTTTTCGGAGATCAAGGCAGAGCATCACCCGGAGATGCCGTGGATCACCGTGCTGGCAAGAAAGTGAGGATCGGATGCTGCTTACCTTGTTGCTGACTCTCGTTTTTATCCTATCGGTGTGTCTGCTTTTGTACGCCGCAGTCGCGATGATCCAGGACAGGCGCTTTTTCACCACCGCGCCGAAAGATATCCAGGCCGCGGCGATCGAGCACCAGGAGCGCTTTCCGGGGGCGCATGTGCTCGGCTGGAAGCTGGCGATCATCAGTCTGTTCGCCATGGTCGGTGCGTTCGTGTACGGCGGCTGGGACGGCGTAAAGAACGATTTTTCTTTCTGGCAGCATTGGCTGCGCTTCGCTGTCATGCTCTATCTCTGGAAGGTCTTCGATATCGTCTGCCTGGACTGGCTGCTGCTGACGAAGTCCCATTTCTTTCAGCACTATTACCCCGAGACGGAGGGCTGCGCGGGGTATCATTCCTTCGGCTTCAACCGGAAAGAGCAGATGATCCGTCTGGCGGTTTTCCCGTTCGCTGCGGCGCTGATGGCGCTTATTGCGATGTGGTTCGGAGGGCAGCTGTGAAAGAAAAAGACTTACCGATTGACCGTTCCAAACATGCGATCTATACCAAAAAGGCAAAGCAGTGTGTTCAGAAGCTGCTGCATCGCTATTATGACGAAAAAACAGCGTCCGAGCTGTGGGAAAAGATCCAGCTGCAGTATGCGGAATTCTTGAAGGACGAGCCTGCTCTCTGCGGCGTGAAAATGACCGTGAGTATCTATGATCCGATCCTGATCTTCGCCTGGTACGTAACCGTGCCGGACAAGCCGCCGTTGGAGGATGTACAGCAGGATGTTTATGACTGCTTTATGAGCGGCTTTGATGTGCTGGGAAAGGTTTTTGATCTCAATCGTCGATTGGATAACCGCCTGGCAAACAAGGCCTTCAAGCGCGCAAACGACCTCAGAGAAAAAGAGATCAAGGCATTCCCTGCGTCCTTCCGCATGGGGTATTACGCCTATGACAGGGCCAACGGCGTCGTCCGCTACAGCTTTACACAATGTCCGAATGCCGAATTTGCTAAACGGCACCATCTGGAGGACGTGCTGCCGTTAATGTGCAACTGCGACCATCTTGCCATGCGAAAGCTGCACGCGGCGCTGATCCGGGAGGGCACCTGCGGCACCTCTGAATGCTGTGATTACTGTATCGTAGGAGACAGGAACCCGCTTGCTGCAAACTATGAAAATGTGAAGGATGAGCAGGGTCTTATTGTCAGCAGAAAAAATTGATTCTCAAAGGAGCAGGAAATGATATCTTCTCAGAAGATCATGAAAAAGAAAGGCAGATTCAAGGCGGAGATCGACCGTCGGCTGCCGAAGGCGCAGAGTGACGCCCTGTGGCAGATGGCGACGGAAAGGCTGGCTGTGCTGCAGGAGCAGTACTCTTCTCTTCCCGAAGGCCTGCGCTTCCATACGGAAAACAAGATCTTTCCGGCCGCCGCCATCTATCTGACTTTGAAAGAGAGCATCGGCCAAAGTGAGGCCTACCGGGTCATGGAAAACGCCACCTTCAAAACGGCGGATGCCGCTGCAAAGAAGCTGGCGGCCCTGCTGCGTTTGCCCGGTATGCGAAGCTTGTTCGTAAAGGCGTGGGACCCGCTGACCCGCAAGGTGTTCGGAGAAAACAGCGGATTTCAAAACGTTTTCTACCCGAAAAAGAAGGGCGAGTACCGGATGGACGTGGTGTCCTGCCCGTACAACCGCTATTTTACGGAGCTGGGATGCCCGGAGCTCACGAAGATCTCCTGCGGGGCGGATGACCATGTTTACGGCGACCTGCCGGGTCTGAAGTTTGAGCGGACGACGACGATCGGCCGGGGCGGTGAACGCTG
>JAFRCB010000082.1 GCA_017404585.1 Lachnospiraceae bacterium | reverse complement strand
GTAAAAGGTCGCTGTCCCGGTCTCATCACCTTCGAACACACAGGGGATCACGCCCCTGAGCTCAGCATAAATCGCCGAGAGAATCGGTCCAAAAAGAGGGCCCAGCTTTGTGACAGCGTAATCCGGATTGGCGTAGGACAGGCTATAGTGATCCGGCAGGATGTCCTCATATAGTTTTCTGTTGTCCGCACCTTTTTTTACAGACAAAAGAAATTCGGCGACCCTATCAAAATAATCTCTGAACGGCTGGGGAACCAGAGTCTCCGCCGGTATCTCAGCGATCCGCCCGATCGACAGTTCAATTCTTTCGCTCATAATAAATCAAATATGGCAACTATTCGGCAGTACTGAATAGTTACCAAATATGCTCCTTAAAGATTAGTAAGGAGCTGTCGCATCAGACAGCCCCGCTTTTCCCGTTCTTCAGCCCAGACCTGCCAGAAAGAGTCCGAGCCACCCGACCATGATTATGCCGGATGAGATAGAACCTATCACGGGCAGGATAGGGGAATTCTCCTTTTCATTCATTGCCTTCATTCCGATATAGAACCCGTACACAGAAAACAGCATTGCCATGAGAGCCGCCCCTCCGACAGCCGGTCCCGCGCTGCCGCCCGCCGCAAATGATATCAGGCTGCAGATGATGAAAAGGATCAGAGAAGCAAGCGCCAGGCAGCAGGAAAGCCTGCCGTTTTTCGAGTATGTGCGTTCCCTGAACTTGTATCTTTTTTTATTCGTCATAAATCTTTCTCCTCAGGGCATCCAGAGCTATGAACATAACGTAGCCCAGAAATGCGCCCAGCGTATTTAAGATCACGTCATCCACGTCACAGCAGCCGTCCCTCAGTACATACTGCGTATACTCTACACAGGAGGACACTACACAGCCGAAACCTGTCACCAGAAAAACGTTGTGGAACCTTCTTGAGATCACGGGCAGGAAAAATCCAAATGGCAAAAATCCGATTATGTTGCCCAAAAGATTCAGGAAGACGGCGACGTTTCCCAGCTGCCTTCTGGCTCTGATAAATCGCCGGATCTCAAAGAAGGGTACCAAATTCAGGCTGTACTCCGATCCTGTACCCGGCACATGTCCGTACCAGTCCGCAAAAAACAGAAAATACACGAGTACACCCATATACAGAAGGAACAGAAGTAATCCCTTAAGGCGCAGCTCCTTTTTCCTGTATTCCCTATCTCGCACCATACTGCCTGTAATACTCGTCGATCGCTGCTTTGATTGTATCGTCGATGATCACACGACCCTTGTATTCGCGGTTATACAGGTGTTCGATAACTTCCTCCATAGTGACGATTGCTGTCGTCTTCATGCCATACTCTTCCGCTATCTCAGCCAGAGCACTCTTATCTCCCGTGCCCCTCTCCATGCGATCGACAGAGACCACAAGGCCGATAACACTGACATCACCCTGTGCTTTGATGATCGGGACAGTCTCACGGATCGATGTACCGGCAGTTGTCACATCCTCGATGATGACCACCCTGTCTCCGTTCTGAATCGGACTGCCGAGGAGGATTCCCTTATCTCCGTGATCCTTGACTTCTTTCCTGTTCGATGTATATCTGATGTCTTTTCCATACTCACCGCTGATTGCGATCGTCGCCGCCACTGTCAGCGGAATGCCTTTATAAGCCGGTCCGAACAGTACGTCGAAATCGAAGCCGAAGTTCTGCTCGATCGCTTTTGCATAATACTCTCCCAGCTTCGCGATCTGACCTCCGGTGCGGTAAAAACCTGTATTTATAAAAAACGGAGTCTTGCGTCCGCTCTTAGTGACGAAATCTCCGAACCGCAGAACGCCGCAGTCCACCATGAACTCAATAAACTCTTTTTTATACGCTTCCATTTTTATCCTCCCGCTAAATATCTTTACAAAGTCTCTCACACATGATGCAATCCTGTCTCATTGTTCAAATATCACTTCCCGAAACGTGTCCCCCGGGTCAAAAGGCAGCTTTATCTCACGCACCCGACTATTTCATTGACATCGGCGATGTTCTTTCTCGCAAGGAAATCCCTGATGCCATCCGCGATTTCTACGGTCACCGTCGGGTTCCTGAAATTGGCAGTGCCTACAGATACCGCTCTTGCACCGGCCATCATGAACTCTATGGCATCGTCCGCGCAGGTGATTCCTCCCATTCCGATGACCGGAATAGAGACCGCGCCCGATGCCTCGTAGACCATGCGAACTGCGACCGGCTTAATTGCCGGGCCGGACAGTCCTCCCGTTCTGTTGGCAAGTGCAAATCTTCCCCGCTCTATATCGATCTTCATACCTGTAAGGGTGTTGATCAGGGAGATCGCGTCAGCTCCGCCTGCCTCCGCAGCCTTAGCCATCACTTTGATATCCGTGACGTTCGGTGACAGCTTCATTATGATCGGCTGCTTCGCGCGGGCCTTGACCGCCCTTGTGATTCCCTCGACAGCCTTCGGATCCGTTCCGAAAGCGATGCCTCCCTGCTTTACATTCGGGCAGGAGATGTTGATCTCAAGCAGGGCAATACCTTCCTCGTCAGCCAGGCGATCGACGACCCGCAGGTATTCCTCCTCGGAATGCCCGCAGACATTCACGATAATATTGGTATCGTACTTCCGAAGGAACGGCAGATCTCTCTCGCAGAACACGTCGATGCCCGGATTCTGGAGTCCGATCGCATTCAACATTCCGGAAGCAGTCTCACAGACTCTCGGCGTCGGATTGCCGGCCCACGGAACATCCGCTACGCCTTTTGTCACTACAGCCCCGAGCTTTGAGAGGTCAAAAAACTCACTGTATTCCATGCCGGAACCGAATGTGCCGGATGCTGTCATGACAGGATTTTTCAAAGTCACGCCGGCAATATTAACCGCCATTTTGGGTTCTGTCATCAGAGTGTCACCTCCTTCGCGTCAAATACCGGACCGTCCTTGCAGATACGGGCATTCTTCACATGGGAATGGTCGTCGACATGCTCTGTCCCGCACACACAGCCGAGGCACACGCCGATCCCGCACGCCATTCGCTCTTCCATCGAGACATAGCATGAGATGCCGACTTCCGCGGCATAGGCTTTGAGAGCTCTCAGCATGGGCATGGGACCGCAGGACATGATGACATCCGCCTTCACATGATCAGCCTTTATGGCGTCAATGACGTTGCCGGAGGTTCCCAAAGATCCGTCCTCGGTCGCAACATGGACCTCGCCTCTCCTCTTAATATCTTCAAGGAGATATGTCTCACTGCGGTAACCGACGACGAAGACCGGTTCTATGAGACTGTCAGCGCAGGAAAGAAGGGGCGGTATGCCTATTCCGCCGCCGACGAGCATCACTCTTTTTTCTTTATATTCATCAATCGGGAACCCGTTTCCCAGCGGTCCGAGGATCTCGATATTATCTCCGCCTTTAAGTCCCGAGAATTCTCTTGTTCCTCTGCCCGCGATCCTGTAGACCAGTCTGATGGTCCCGCTTCCCGCATCTGCCTCGCAGATTGAAATCGGCCGCGGCAGAAGTCTCGAGCCGTCCGCGCTGTAAAGGGATACAAACTGTCCGGGGACTGCGTCACCTGCAAATGTCACTTTAAGAAGCAGACTGTATATATCCGTCGCTATCTCTGCCTGATAGACGACCTGGGCAATTTCTTTTACCATAAAAACTCTCCTGATATCAAGAATGCCTCTGCTTTCCGGTCACAGTTCCCGCATTCGGCAATGTCGTGACCGGAACAAAGGTACGGGATCGATCAAAGCGCAGACGCGATGTCGGCCTTCATGTCAAGTACGGCCTGACGGGACGCTTCCGCATAGCCTTCCGCACCGAACGCCGCGTACTTCTCATTCTTCCATGCCGCAATGATACCGCGGGATGAATTGACGATTGCGCCGAGACCGTCCTCATTGAAGAAGCCCGCAAGGTCCTTTCCCTTTCCGCCCTGTGCGCCGTAGCCCGGCACAAGGATGTATGATTTCGGCATGATTTCACGAAGGCGCCTGCCCATCTCCGGGTAAGTAGCACCGACGACAGCGCCGACCTCTGAATAGCCGGTCTCCGGGTCGATCAGGGAATCGCCCCACTCGCGGACTTTCTCACCGACGAGCTCATAAAGCGGTCTTCCATCGACTATTCTGTCCTGGAACTCGCCGCTTGACGGATTCGATGTCTTGACCAGGACAAAGATGCCTCTGTCATTGGCCGCGCAGACATCGAGGAAGGGCTTCACGCCGTCAGATCCCAGATAGGGGTTGACGGTGCATATATCTTCATCGAAAGGAGCAAATGCATTTGCACCCACAGTCACCTTTCCAAGATGCGCGACCGCATAGGCCGCCGAAGTGGATCCGATGTCTCCGCGCTTTACGTCGCCGATGACGACCAGACCTTTCTCATGACACAGATCAACAGTTCTCTTGAAAGCCAGAAGCCCGGGGATACCGAACTGCTCGTACATGGCGATCTGAGGCTTGACTGCCGGAATTATATCGCATGTAGCCTCGACGATTCCTCTGTTGAATCTATAGATAATCTCGGCTGCTGCCTCAAGTGTTTCTCCCTGCTCCCGGAATACTTCATCCTTTATTGTATCCGGGATGTAAGAAAGCATGGGATCCAATCCTACAACGATCGGAGCCCCTGTTCTTTTAATGCCTTCTATCAGCTTTTTAATCATCTTTAATTCCTCCCGCAATTGACTTTATCACTTCATGCTTTACATAATCAGTCATCTGCTTTGTTATTTCCGGCTTAACATAATTAGTCAAGAGTATCATACACGAAAAATCCGCTTAAATAAAGCC
>JAFRCB010000081.1 GCA_017404585.1 Lachnospiraceae bacterium | reverse complement strand
AGCTTGTCGGCCAGCGGATCCATGAACTTCCCGAAATCGGTTATAAGATTATGCTTTCTGGCTATCTGGCCGTCGAGCATATCCGTCAGGGATGCGATGATGAAAATAGCGAGCGCGATCCATTTGAAGATACCCTCGCCGGCGCCTGCCAGCATGAAGATTACGAACGGGATCATGAGTATCATGCGACGACATGTGAGTTTGTTCGGCAGATTCATAAAAAGACTCCTTTCAAAAATCAGTTTTCCGGATCATAGATTTCCTCGGGGACTTCCTCTCCGGTCAGGTCGTACTCGGAAGCTCCGGTGATCCTTACATTCACGAAATCACCGCTCATATGCGGGTATGTCGTGGGGATAAAGACAAGTCCGTCAACGCCCGGAGCATCGCCGTAGGTGCGGGCCTCATAGATCCCCTCTTCGGGCAGCTCACCCTCGATCACACATTCGATCGTCTGTCCGATTCGCCCTTTTCCGCGGGCTCTTGATATCTTCTGCTGGATCCGCATGATCTCATTCCGGCGTTTGTTTTTGACGCGCTTTTGGATCTGCTGCTTCATTCCGGCTGCCGGTGTATCCTCCTCTTTCGAGTAGGTAAAGACACCGAGTCTGTCGAACTGCATTTCCTCCACAAAGGCCTTAAGGGCTTCGTGGTCCTCTTCTGTCTCACCGGGGAATCCGGAGATCAGTGTCGTGCGGAGAAAAATATCCGGAATTCTATTCCTGAGTTCCGTGACAAGACTGCGCAGATCCGCCTCACATGTTCTGCGATTCATTCGCCGAAGAACGGGGTCGGACGCATGCTGGATCGGAAGATCCAGATAGTGGCAGATTTTGCTTTCATTTGCAAATGTATCAATAAGCTCCGGATATATCTCTTCCGGATAGGCATACAGGACACGGATCCAGTGAAGCTCCTTAATCCTGCACAGCTCGGAAAGGAGCAGATGCAGAGATTTTTTGCCGTAGAGGTCCTGACCGTAGATCGTTGTCTCCTGCGCGACAAGAATGAGCTCCGTCACACCGGCGGACGCGAGTTTTCGCGCTTTAGCCACAAGCTTTTCCATCGGAAAGCTCCTGTAATGGCCGCGTATCTTCGGAATGATGCAGTAAGTACAGTTCTTGTCACAGCCTTCGGCGATCTTCAGGTAGGCATAGTGCCCGCCTGTGGAGATCAGGCGTTCCGGGAGGGAGTCCTCTTCGGCATTTGACTTTTCGGATACAAAAGAGACATCGTATTCGTCATCACTGGGATCACGGAGCAGCATTGTCTGCCTTCCGCTCATGGCATCGTCGACAGCGCGTGCAATTCCGAGCTTGCCCGTGGTTCCGACGATCGCGTCGACTTCGGGAATCTCCTTTAAGATCTCCTCCTTGTAACGCTGGGCCATGCAGCCTGTCACGACAAGGACTTTGAGATTCGCAGTCTCCTTGAGTTCAGCGAGTGCGAGTATCTCCTCGATACTTTCCTTCTTGGCATCCTCGATGAAGCAGCACGTGTTGATGACTGCAGCATCCGCCTCGGTCTCGTCATCTGTGATGATGTAGCCGTGATCGGCCAGAATTGCAAGCATCTCCTCTGAGTCGACAAGATTCTTGTCACATCCGAGTGATACCATATAAAGTTTTTTGTTCGTATCAGTCATATATCTTAGAATGAGACGGCTGCGGGGATCTATACGGTGTGCCCGTGGAAGCCGGTCTTAACGGAAAGATGCGGATTCACTGGTTTCAAAAGAAATGGGCTGTCACCTGTGCGACAACCCCGTTTGTTTATGCGTTTTCTTCTTCAGGGAGGATCTTGACGGCGCCTTTATAAACTTCCTCGACTGCTACGGAGAGAGGTTTTTCTTTCTCGCCGGATTCAACGAGGGCGTCATCTCCGTCTATGAGCTGACGCGCGCGCTTTGCGGTAGCCATGACGATTGAATAGCGGCTGGAAACTACCGGCACTGTTCCGTCTTCGACCTCAGAGTTTACTGCCGTGATCATTTCTTTGTAGGACGGGTGGATCATCATAACGTTTCGTCTCCTTTCAAAAGTTCCTTCAGTTCTGTGGTCAGTCTTGTTATAAGAGCGCTGCTTTCTTCGCTCTTTTTGTGCTCTGCCCGGACGATCTCATCCAGCTCTGTGACAGCTGTCTCGAGGTCATCGTTGACAAGAATGTAATCATAAGTAGGCATATATTCGGCTTCAACAACAGCGCGGCGAAGTCTTCCGCGGATCTGATCCGCCGATTCCGTTGCGCGCTTTGTCAGACGATCGCGAAGCTCTGCCGCACTCGGCGGAGTGACAAAAATGAGAACGGTATCCGGCAGCAGCTCTTTGACCTTTGTCGCTCCCTGGACCTCGATCTCGAGAATGACGTCCTTGCCGGAATTCAGCTGCTTCTCCACATATGCCTTCGGTGTTCCGTAATAGTTGCCCTGGTATGACGCGTATTCGATCAGTTCGTCTTTGTCGATCATCTTCTCGAACTGCTTTTGTGTCTTATAGAAGTAATCCTGACCGTCCATTTCGCCCGGTCTCGGATCGCGCGTCGTCGCGGATATGGACAGAGCGTAATTGTCATATTTCTGCAGGATTCTTTTCATGATAGAGCCTTTGCCGGCTCCGGAAAAACCGGAAACGACGACCAGTAAACCTTTTTCTGTCAAGTCAGCCTCCGTTACTCAATGTTCTGTATTTGCTCGCGGATTTTTTCCACTTCGGTCTTCAGTTCAATACCAACGTTAGACGTTGCAAGGTCTCCCGCCTTTGAGAGGATCGTGTTGGATTCTCTGTTCATCTCCTGGGCAAGGAAATCAAGTTTTCTGCCGACGCTCTCGTCCTTGCCGAGCTCATCGATCATCTGTGTGATATGGCTCTTAAGGCGGACCGTTTCCTCATCTGTGCAGATCTTGTCGCTGTAGATGATAAGAGCTGTTGCCAGCTGATTTTCATCGATCGTTCTGTCCTCGAGAATGTCGGACAGTTTTTTCATGAGCCTCGCCCTGTAATCAGCCATGATCTGGGGCTCATGTTCCTCGATGTACGCGACATTGCTCTTCATCTGGTGCAGTTTTGCGGTCATATCTGCCCTGAGTCTTTCACCCTCCTGGACTCTGGCTGCGTTGAATTTCTCAGCACATGCCCTGACGACCGCTTCGATCTCGGCCCAGAGCTCATCCTCATCCGTCTCGGGTTCTCTGACCGTGATGACGTCCGGGAAGCGGGCGATATCCGTGATCTTGACCTGTCCGTCTATTCCGAGCTCGCTGCTGATGGAAATGCAGGCATCCATATACTGCTTTGCCAGCGCGGTGTTCAGAACGACCTCACCGGCGCCTTCGGCAAATGTCTCCTCAGAGATAAAGACATCTACTTTTCCTCTTGATACGTATTCCTTCAGAACATTTCTTACCTGCGCTTCAAATGCGCTGAATTTCTTGGGCATGCGGACGTTCACGTCGAGATAACGGTTGTTGACCGATTTCATCTCAACGGTCAATTTTCGCTTCTCGCTGACGGCTTCCGCATGGCCGAATCCTGTCATACTTTTAACCATGGGGCACCCTTTTTCGCTGCGAATTATAATCCAAAGTATTTTACATCATTTGCATACACGCGTCAATGTGAAAATGGCTTCTATACGCGACGAAGAGACGATATATCCGGCGTCGCCATCAGCGAATAATTCGTATGGTATGTCACAAAGCCCGGCTTCCCTCCGTTCTTTTTGCGGAGATTGCGTCTCTCCGTATAGTCGATTTCGACTTTCGGAGCTTTTCTGCCTTTGGAATAATATGCGGCGAGAGCTCCTGCCTCTTCATAGGTACGGTCGGTGAGTTCGCGTCCGTCAGTCTTGACGATAACATGGCTGCCCGGCATTTTCTTGGCATGGAACCACCAGTCGGAGCCGCTTCCGATCTTGAAGGTGACCTCCTCGTTCTGGTAGTTATTGCGGCCTACGTACATGGTGAATCCGTCCGTGGACATATAGACAAGAGGTCTGGCCTTCGCTTCGCGGGCTTTGCCTTTGGCCGCACTCCTCTTCTGCATAAAGCCGAATTCCCCGAGTTCACTTCGGATTTCGACAAGATCCGCCTCTGTCTCGGCCATATCTATGGCGGCCAGGCAATACTCGAGCTGCTCCTGATCTGCCCGGGTCTCTTCGATCTGAGTCGCCAGTGCGTCTGCCGTCCGTTTCAGCTTTGCGTAGCGGTCGAAATACTTCTGTGAATTCTGACGCGCGCTCAGCTGCGGGTCGAGAGGAATGGTCAGCGGTTCATTAGTATAGTAATTGATGACCTCGATCGACTTCGCTCCTTCCGGGATGTTGTAGCCGTAGGTATTCAGCATCTCGCCGTAGATGCGGTACTTATCTTTTTTTTCGGTCTGCAGCAGCTGCTTTTCCTGCAGGGCGAACTTTTTGTTGGTCCTGTCAAGGGCTGTGGTGACGACGTGGCGCAGATCCGCTGACTTCTGGCGGATCCGTACCGAAGCGTCTTTCTCTCCGTAATACGAGATCAGCATATCGCTGGGGGACTCAAAGCCGACGGATGAATAGCCTGACTCGGAGGCAAAGCTCGAAACTGATGAAATATCCTCGTCCTCGAAGAAGATCTTTTCCGGTGACCCTGTGTAGAGATTTAACGGAAATGTGGCAAAATCCCGGGGTATTCCGTCTGCAAATACGATCTGCGGTTCGAAAAGGCCCATCTTCACAGCATCCATATGACGGCTCAGGACTTTGTAGAGCTTAGATGTCTCTTCATCTGAAAGGTCGGCCGCCTTTTTTCTCGGAAGGATCCCGGCTTCATAGGCGAATTCCTCCGAGACGATTGGTGAAAGACCCGTGTAGGACATATAGAGGGCTTTAACGACGTCATAGGGAGAGGATGTAATCACCTCGCGGAAACTTTCGCTATCCGTCTCGAGAGGATTTTTCTTTTCATCCGCGCCGGGAATAAAGTAGTCACGTCCCGGAAGGACCTCGCGGACGGAGCTCATAGATGCCGGGACACGCTTTATGCTGTCCAGAATCTTGTTATCACTGTCAGTCAGAATTATATTGCTGTACTTGCCCATCAGCTCTATGATGAGATTCCTGGTGGTGAGGTCTCCGAGCTCATCTCTGTGTGATACTTCGAATACGACTACACGCTCAAGTGAAGGCTGGTAGATCCGCGTGATCTGTCCGCCCTGAAGATGCTTCCTCAGAAGCATACAGAAGTTGGGCGCAGTCAGGGGCGCCTGCTTATTGGCCGGGATCAGGTACAGAAGAGGCAGCGAGGCCGAAGCGCTCATGAGGACGCGGTAGGTCTGCCTGCGGCTTTTCACAGTAAGCACCAGCTCATCTTTTTCCGACTGCACGATGCGGCTGATACCGCCTCCGGCAAGTTTTGTATTCAGTTCATGGACGACCGCGGCGGTCGTGATTCCGTCAAATGCCATGTATTTACCTCCAATAGGAATCTCATTGTATGCCCCTTCTTTCGGATTTGACTGCGGGGCGATAGCAGAAATCCCGTCTCACTCTTTGACGTACAGGTTATAATACCATTTTATCACAGCTGTCCCAATGATGATCAGGTAACCGATAAAGCTCCAGGTATCAGGTGTCTCGCCAAAGAACAGGAAGCCGAGAAGAGCTGCAAACACGACCTGGGACTAATCGAACACAGAAATCTCCTTTGCCGGAGCGTATGTGTATGCGGCCGTCACATTCAACTGACCGACAGATGCCATGACGCCCGCCATAAGGAGACAGACCAGCTGCTTTGCTGACATGGGTACGAAGCCTGTGATCATGCCCGGCATGGATACCAGGCAGGAAAAAGCCGAAAAAAACAGAACAATGACAGCTTTGTTCTCTCCCATGAGGCCGAGCTTTCTCACATATGTGTAAGCCGTACCTGCGGCAATGCCGCCGATCACAGCGACTAAAGCCGGCAGTGAGGCGATTCCGGCGCCGGGCTTAACTATGAAGGCAGCGCCGATGAAAGCGGTTATGACAGTCCCTATCTCAAATGTATTGGGCTTTTCACCGATGATGAAAATCGACATGACGATGGCCGCGAACGGAGACAGCTTATTTAAGATATTGGCATCCGCTATGGCCATGTGACCGATCGCCCAGAAATTTGCGTATATTCCGATGGTTCCCGCTATGCTTCGCAGCAGCAGCGTGGGGAGACAGCCTTTTTTGACGCGAAGCTTCTGTCCGCTTTTCCTTAGCATATAAATCGCGACTATCGCGGCAATAAGATTGCGGAAAAATGCCTTCTCCGCGGTCGGAAGGTCACCGGAGAGCCTGACGAACAGTGACATGGCCGCAAATCCGAATGCGGCGAGCAGTATGTGAAAGATGCCTTTTGCCTTATTTGTCTGATCCATAATTACCTGAAAGAGGGGTTGTCACGATCGACAACCCCTAAAACACATTACATTATTTTGCTACAAAGTTCAGGATCTTGCCCGGTCTGTAGATGACCTTGACAATGCGCTTTCCTTCTGTGAGCTTTGCGATCTTCGGAAGAGCAAGTCCGGCTGCCTTTGCCGTCTCCTCGTCAGCGTCCACGGCGATGCTGAGGACATCGCGCGGCTTGCCGTTGACCTGTACGGAGATCTCTACAGTGGCGTCGATCGTCTTGGCCTCGTCGTACTCCGGCCACGGAGCAAGTGAGATGAAGCCTTCCTGTCCGAGGTACTCCCAGATTTCTTCGCAAAGGTGAGGCGCGAACGGTGTGAGCAGCTTCACAAATGTGAGATACTGATCTTTTCCGACTTTGCCTGCCGCCTCAAAGTCATTGAGCAGAGCCATCATGGAAGCGATACCGGTGTTGAACTTCATGTCCTCGATATCGTTCGTGACCTTTCTGATGGTCTTGTGGAGACCGGACTCGAGGGATTTCACATCTTCATCCTGAAGGTTGTCCGCAAGGCGGGCGATGCGGTCGAGGAATCTCTTGCAGCCGCGGACGGAAGTCTCACTCCACGGTGAGGATGCGCCGTAGTCGCCCATGAAGAGGACGTAGGTGCGGAGCGTATCGGCGCCGAACTCGTCGACAACCTCTACCGGGTCGACAACATTGCCGACGGATTTGCTCATCTTTGTTCCGTCAGCGCCGAGAACAAGTCCCTGTGCGGACCGCTTTGCGTACGGTTCGAATGTCGGAACGACACCGATATCGTACAGGAAATGATGCCAGAATCTGGAGTAGATCAGATGGCGTGTTACGTGCTCCATACCGCCGTTGTACCAGTCTACCGGCAGCCAGTATTTCAGTTTTTCCGGATCCGCGAGGGCTTTGTCGTTCTTCGGATCGATGTAGCGCAGGAAGTACCATGAGGAACCGGCCCACTGCGGCATCGTATCTGTCTCGCGCTTAGCCGCGCCGCCACACTTCGGGCAGGTGCAGTTCACGAAGCTCTCGATCTTTGCGAGCGGAGATTCTCCGTCCTCGCCCGGCTTGAAGTTCTCGACTTCCGGAAGCAGAAGCGGAAGTTCCTCGTACGGAACTCCGACCATGCCGCAGTTCGGGCAGTGGACGATCGGGATCGGTTCGCCCCAGTATCTCTGACGGTTGAACGCCCAGTCTTTCATCTTATACTGAACGCCGGCTTCACCGATGCCTTTTTCTTCAAGGAACTCGAGCATGCGCTCAATAGAGTCCTTCTTATTCGTGTATCCGTTAAGGAAGTCGGAATTGACCATCATGCCGTCGCCTGTGTAGGCTTCCTTATCGATGTCTCCGCCCTTAATGACCTCAATGATATCAAGGCCGAATGCCTTCGCAAAGTCGTAGTCGCGCTGATCGTGAGCCGGAACGGCCATGATCGCGCCGGTGCCGTAACCCATCATGACATAGTCTGCGATGAACAGCGGGATCTCTTTCCCGTTCACCGGATTGACGGCCGTGAGACCTTCGATCATGACACCGGTCTTCTCTTTGACCAGATTGACACGCTCGAACTCGGTCTTCTTCTGGCACTCCTCACGGTATGCAGTGATTGCGTCAATATTGGAGATTTTATCGGCATACTTGTCAATCAGCGGGTGCTCGGGAGCGATGACCATGAAGGTGACACCGAAGAGCGTGTCCGGACGTGTCGTGTAGATTCGAAGCTCTTCGTCTGTGCCGGTGATGGTGAAGTTCACGAACGCGCCCTTGGATTTTCCGATCCAGTTCTCCTCCTGAGCACGGATGTTCTCCGGGAAGTCTACCTGATCGAGACCCTCAAGGAGCTTGTCCGCGTATTTGGTGATTCGCAGATACCAGACTTCCTTTTCTTTCTGGATGATATCGCTGTGGCAGATATCGCATTTGCCGCCTTGGCTGTCTTCATTGGAGAGGACGACCTTGCAGTGCGGGCAGTAATTGACGAGAGTCTTGTCTCTGTAAGCGAGTCCGTTTTCAAAGAGCTTCAGGAAGATCCACTGTGTCCATTTATAATAATTCGGATCCGTTGTGTCTACAACGCGGTCCCAGTCGAAGGAGAAGCCTACGGATTTCAGCTGCTCGCTGAAATGCTTGATATTGGCGTCCGTGATGACTCGCGGGTGCTGGTTGGTCTTGATCGCATAATTCTCGGCCGGGAGTCCGAAAGCGTCGAAACCGATCGGGACCAGGACGTTATAACCCTGCATGCGGCGTTTTCTTGAGACGATCTCAAGTCCTGTATAGGCTTTGATATGTCCGACATGCATGCCTGCGCCGCTCGGATACGGGAATTCTACCAGACCGTAGAATTTGGGCTTGTCGCTGATATCCTCTGCGTGGAAAATCTTTTCAGCTTCCCATCTGGTCTGCCACTTCGGTTCAACTTCACGGAAGTTGTATTTCATAACACTCACCTTGCCTCTCTAAGCTTTCAAAAGAATCGCTTTAATATCATTATGCAATAATAGCATTTACATATTTATTTGTAAAGTGTGCGCTGGTATAAGACAATTAGATTGCTGCCGGATCAGGAGCTGCGGGGCAGTTCGGGCAGGCTGTTACTTCGGATTGCTGCCGGATCAGGAGCTGCGGGGCAGTTCGGGCAGGCTGTTACTTCGGATTGCTGCCGGATCAGGAGCT
>JAFRCB010000080.1 GCA_017404585.1 Lachnospiraceae bacterium | reverse complement strand
GTCCATGATGCCAATGATCACGATGACCAGGAACAGCAGCCATACGATCATAGCCTGCCTGAAGTTATTCTTAAAGCCGGTCCAGTATTCCCTGAAAGGATTGATCTCGCCGTCGCTCCTAAGGAACCTCAGCATCACGTGGTACATGGCAACGAAGGCCGGACCTGCCGTCACGACCGGCATGCTCACAAGCACGAACATGATGTTGGCAGCGATGACGATCCCGCACACATTCATCGCCCGCCCGAGGGGGCTCTCATTATTAAAAATGCTCCATAACCGCTGCTTCATACTTATCTTACTTCACTCCTATAAATTCAAGAAAAGCCACAACATCCTCCGGATGCTGCGTATAGGCTCCCACGCCCAGTACGCATGTGTCATCATACAGCTCATACTCTGTCATGAGCCTGCTGTCAGATATATCGATTCCGACCGCCACCGGCTCGGTCGAGTATTCCTCGTCGTAGGGGACGGCGTAGACAAATCGGTCTTTGTACTTTTCGAAATATGCTGCATTTGCCTCCGCCTCAAGATCAAGCAGACGTCCGCTGGATCCGAGGGCAACGAGGTTCTCCTCCTCCATCACTACAGCGTCGAGGTGACCGGCCTCGACTGTTGCGACGAACATCTGATAATAATTATTGTTGGTTCCGGAATAGGACGTGGCATCGAAATAGCAGGCATCGTTAAAAAACACATTCTTCCTGGATAGGTCGTATCCACGTTCGCCCACGAACTCATCCATGAGTTCGCTCTCCACACCGGTCTGCGGCCGTATGTTGACAAATGTCACATAGAACCAGTACTCCTTGGTGGCAAACAGCAGATGGTACAGAAAATATATAAGGAATATGACGCCGGCTGCGATTCCAACGATCGGAAGCCAGTAGTACTCCCAGATATAACGCAGCTTCTGTTTCCGCGTCATACCCGCTGTACCGGATTTTATCTCTTCGGCTGTGCGTTTTAAATAATTCAATACTGCTGCCCTCCGTCCGGATTACTGTGAGGTCTCGCTCGCGAGACTCGGTGCGGGATTCAGATCTTTGTCAGGCGACAAATTCAAACCGGATCCCTGCGAAGGATGTAAATCATTTGAAAGAAAAGACCCGGAACACCCACAGGGAATATTCCGGGTCCAGTGCTCATGTGTTTGAGTTTACAGCTTACCGCCGGAAGTAGCAATACCTTCGACGAACTGCTTCTGGAAAATAACGTAGATAACGACCATCGGCAGGACAGCGAGTGTTGCGGCTGCCATCATTGCCGGGTAGTCACTGCCGTACTGGCCCTGCATCTTGGCAAGACCTGCGGAAAGAGTAGTCGTCGCCGCATTGGTGCAGACGATCATCGGCCACATCAGATCCTTGAACGCGAAGACTGCAGTGAAGATACCGAGTGATACCATGGAGCTCTTTGTCAGCGGCATCATAATCTTGAGGACTCTCTGACCGATGTTACAGCCGTCGATCATGGCCGCCTCCTCAAGGTCTTTGGGGAGTCCCTCAATGCCGGTCTTCAGAAGGTATGTACCGAAAGCGGTGACGAGACCGGGGAAGACCAGACCGAACTGTGTGTTCAGCATGCCAAGCTTAGAAACCATCAGGTACTGCGGGATGATGAAGATCTGAGCCGGGATCATCATTTGCACAAGGACCAGGGAGAAGAGAAGATTCTTTCCCGGGAATTTCAGACGTCCGAATGCGTAGCCCGCCATCGTAGCGGTAAGAACTGCGCACACAACACGCCAGAAAATCATGAGCAGTGTGTTCTTGTAGAGAATGAGGAAGTTGTAGCTCCTCCAAACTGTTCCGAAGTTCTCCCAGTGCCAGCCGTGATGCGGGAAGATATAGAACGGGGAGACGGAGATTGATTCCTGATTGGTCTTGAGTGCTGTAAGGATCATCCATGCAAACGGCACCAGCATGATGAAGGACATGATGATCAGGATGACATGCATAAGAGCTTTTGTTCTTGCCTGTTTAGCTGCGTAACCTTCCATAATATCCTCCTTTCCTTAAGCGTGATAGACCAGGTGCTTCTCAGCACGCTGCAGAATAAATGTGACGATCATGATGAAGACGACCAGGACCATGACCAGCGTTGCGCCGTAGCCCTTGTTGCCGTTCGTGAACGCGTACTGATAGAACAGGTAAACAATCGACTGAACTTTCGGCAGAGCAACGTTCGTCTTGTCCATGACCATGAACATAAGGTCGAAGATTGTCAGAGCGCCGATGATACGGGTCTGAACGATGAAGAATGTTGTCGGTGAAAGCAGCGGCAGGGTGATGTTGAAGAATGCACGGACACCTGTCGCACCGTCGATGGAAGCCGCTTCATAGTAATCTCCGGGGATTTCCTGAAGACCACCGATGAAAAGGACCATGTTGTAACCGATGATGGACCATACGCCGATGATACCGATAGAGATCCATGCGATCTTCGGATTGGAGATCCACTCGATTCTTGTACGGAAAATATTGTTAAGAAGACCGAACTGTGTATTATACAGCCACTTCCATACCATGGCGACAGCCGCCGGTGCGCAGACCATCGGGAGGAAGAAAATCGTACGATAGATAGAACGTCCTGCGATCTTCTTGTTCAGAAGGACTGCAAGAAGAAGCGCGATGACGATACCGAACGGAACTTCAATGATTGCGTACTTGATCGTATTCCAGAGAGACTGCCAGGTTTCAGATCTTGTAAGGACCTGCTGATAGTTTGCGGGACCGACAAAAATGTTGCCTTTTCCAAAGTCGCCGGTCTTGCAGAAAGACTGATAAATAGTGTTAAAGAACGGGTAGAAATTGAGAACAATGAGGCCAAGCATGGTCGGGAAGACGAAGGCGTATGCCCATCTCGCTTCGCGCTTCTCAGCCGCCGTCATTTTTTGTTTCATAGATTCCCCTTTCGTTTAAGGTGTAAAAGAGCCGGGTCTTCGGACTTACCAAAGGCCCGGCCCCTGTTACTTGCGTTTAATTACCTGTGTCAAGTTTTCAGCAAATTATTCAGCTGCGATTGCATCCTCAATAATCTTCTGAGCATTCTCGCAAGCCTTAGCCATTGTCTCCGGATTTGACGGATCAAGCCATGCATCGAGGAATGCGCCGTTCTGCTGAAGAGCATCTTCCCAAACTGTTGTATTTCTTGTGTACGGACGGAAGAACAGGTCGCCCTCTTCCTCAGCGCGTGTGAATGCGGAAACATCCATGCCTTCGAATGCGTTTGCGAAATCCTCGGAAACGCCCTTCATACCACCCATGGTGACGCCGAGCTGAGCCTGCTCTTTCTGAGCCTTCTCAGAGCAGAAGTAGGAGATGAGGCTGTAGCATGCATCCGGGTTAG
>JAFRCB010000079.1 GCA_017404585.1 Lachnospiraceae bacterium | reverse complement strand
GTGCAGTCCACACGAGTTACCGGATGACTGCCCGCCTTTGAGCCAATTCATAGTCACTGAATCTTTAAAAATTATGCCTCTGTAACTGCCTCCACGAAGACATCGAGGGCTTCCTCGTCCGACGCATGGAGCACACTCTTAATTGTCAACACGTTATCCACAATCTTCACATTCTTAAGTGTGGATAATTTCTCATTCATGAGCTTTGCGGAGACCGGTGCCCATGTGCCGTTCTGAGCGAGGGCGATGACCTTATTCTGAACAGTCAGGCACTCCATGTCATGAAGGAGATTTGCCACCGGCAGGTAAATGCCGTTGTTGTATGTCGGGGAGAAGATGACGATCTTGCCGACTCTCCAGATCTCGCCGATGATATTGGACGAATGTGTCTTGGAGATATCATAGACCTTGACATCCTTGCCGCTCTTTGCGCGGAGTTTTGCTGCAAATGCCTCGGCAGCCGAAGCCGTATGTCCGTACAGGGATCCGTAGATAACAACGATTCCGTCATCTTCCGGCTCATACTTGCTCCACTTCTGATATTTGTCGATGAACCACGCGATGTGCTCGCCTCTCCAGACCGGTCCGTGCAGCGGGCAGATGAACTTGATGTCGATCTTGGCAGCCTTCTTCAGGACAGCCTGGACCTGTGCGCCGTACTTGCCGACGATATTTGCATAATATCTTCTCGCGTCATCGAGATAATCTTTCTCGAAGTCGTAATCATCAGCGAAGATGCTGGATTCGAGCGCACCGAATGTGCCGAACGCGTCTGCGGAGAAGAGCGCGCCTGTGGCTGTATCATAGGCGAACATAGCTTCCGGCCAGTGGACCATCGGAGCCATGACGAATGCAAATGTATGAGCGCCTGTTGAAAGAGTCTCTCCCTCTTTGACGACGATCTTCTTCATATCAGCCGTCTCCGGGAAGTAGTTCTTCATCATCTGGAATGTCTTGACATTTCCGACCAGAGTGAGTTCCGGATGCATAGCTGCCACTGTCGCGATCTGAGAGCAGTGATCCGGCTCCATATGAAGAACAACGAGGTAATCGAGCGGACGGCCGTTCAGAGCCGTTTTTAGATTCTCGAGATACTGATCTGAGATGGAAATATCGGCTGTGTCGAAAACAACTGTCTTCTCATCGAGCACAATATAGCTATTGTAGGAAACGCCCTTCGGGAGCGGGAACAGATTCTCAAAGAGAGCCAGTCTTCTGTCGCTGCCGCCGATCCAGTAAATGTCCTTGGTTACTTCCTGGATATTGATCATAATACTTCCTCCATCCTGATTTTTATGATTTATGTAACTTATAACTGCATGTCATATTCCGTGTCTTTCTTATAAGACCCGGCGCGGGATCCATACACTGTCGTCTGATACAATTCCGGACCGAATCCCCACGATATACATATTATATTTGAAATAAACTCCGACTGCAAGAAATACATCACTTTTGAATGTGGCCTCTGCCCTGCTGCCAGACTTCAGAATGCACTCTGAGGCACCTCTCTGTGAGATTACTTCAGAAAATGCTGTCACGAAGAAATTCCTCTGCGCAGGCCGCTGTCTTCGCAAGATAACTGATGACATCCACCGGATACTGTCCCACGGCAGTCTCTCCCGTCACCATGACGGACGCCGCGCCGTCGAGGACCGCGTTAAATATGTCTGAAACCTCCGCTCTGGTAGGGACAGCGCTCTTCTCCATCGACGCCAGCATCTGGGTCACGACCATGAACGGAACGCCGGCATTCCGGCACTTTTCCGCAATCATTTTCTGTACCGCCGGAAGCTCCCACAGCGGAACCGCGTTTCCGAGATCCCCTCTCGCTATGACGATCTCATCTGACACGGGAAGCAGTTCATCGAGGCATTTTACTCCGTCCATGTTTTCTATTTTGGCAAATATCCTTATATCTCCTGCCCCCGCATCAAGAAGAGCCTGTCTGACAGTCTCGATATCCTGCCTGTCTCTCACAAATGGCTGCATGACCGCCGTGACACCGTATTTTTTTGCGACGCGGATGTTGGCAAGGTCGGTCTCCGTCATCGTCGGCGTGCGGATCGAAACACCCGGCAGTGCGACGCTCTTTCTGCCTGTCAGCGTCCCGCCGCGAAGAACTTTGCAGAAAGCCCCTCCTTCTGCCTGAGCAGATACCGTGAGCAGAATCTTTCCATCATCGAGAAGGATCTCCTGGCCCTCCGAGAGGAATGGAACTACACTGTCCGGAACGGGCACCTTCGGCAGAGGTCGTAGGCTATCATCACCAGGCGTCGCATCACTATCTTCAATCGACCCGTTTTCCCGCACCGCATTGCTGCACTGATTACCCAGAAATACCGTCTCCCCCTCATGCAGGGGCAGGGGGTCCATCCTGCCGACCCGAAGCTCCGGTCCCTGCATATCAATAAGAAGCTGGGGACTCACCCCTGCCTCCGCGGCAGCTTTATGCAGGTTCTCTATGAGCGGCGCTGACTCCTCCAGCGTCACATGCGAGAGATTGAGACGAATACCGGTCATCCCGGCTTCAAACATTTTCTGAAGGACCGCTGTCTCGCGGCAGGCGGGTCCGATTGTACCGTATATATCCAGCATAATTGCACCTCGATTGTCGATTCGCTGCCTGGTCATTAGTCACATCTTTAGGATTCGCTCTGTGCGATGAATTCCTGATTCTGTGCTTATGATACCACAGATTGCGTAAAATTGGACGCAGATTGCTTCAGACATCCGGCCCATTGACCGTATCTTCTGCCCTTGACGAGCACAGTTAACTTTGTTAACATTATGTAACCCGCTTTAAGTGGGCGAGGAGCACTGCATAGCGGCAGGCGGTTGGCCATCACTTTCCGAAAGGAGGTGATTACATGCCTATTACACTTACATTCCATGTGTTTGGTTTTACCATCACAGTCCGTGTAAAAAGCAACAACCGCCACTCGGCCAAGTGACGGTTGTCTTGAAAAATAAGCAACTATAATCTTGTCAGAGGTCAACCGCTTGTCGCAGTGTTCCTCTTTCATGTTTTATGATAAGGCATCCGGTTATAATTGTCAAGTTCGGGCACTTCTCCAGATCAAGCCTGCCTCACGCCCCGAACAGCCAGTCCCACCAGTCCTGGCCTGAATTGCCGCCAGAACCGCCGCTGTCTTCACGCCCGCTGCCGTAGCCGTCCGAGTCACCGTTGTCATCTCCGCCGCTGTTCGAACTTCCACCGCTGCCTCCGTCGTAGCCGCCATCGCTGCTGCCGTTCCCATCGGAGCTGCCGTTTCCGGAATCATCGCTTCCGCCGTTCCAGAAGTCACTCCACCAGCTTCCGCCGGAGTTTCCATTGCTGCCGGAATTTCCGCTGTGACCGCTGCCGCTGTCATTTCCGTGGCTGTTTCCGTTATTTCCGTTATGGTTATTCCACCACTGACTCCACATACTCGTATGCTCGCTGCAGGAGTGGCTTCCCTTCATGTTGTCCGGAATTACGTAGGCTGCATCCTCGGTGCCTTCAGTCGCGGATCGCAGGTAAACGTGCCGCTTAGTGTTCGGGCAGTAGGAACCCGCCTTCTCGCCGGAAGAGGTGCAGACCTCGACAGCGACGTGGCAGTCGCACTCTTCGGTCGGCTCAGTGCCCTCGGCATAATACTCGACCGCTGTCATATCGCCCTGCTCCGTCACATCGCAGAGCCCGGTGACGGCAATTTTACCGCACTTGGTACATATAATGCATTTGACAAGCTGACCGGTCGAGGTGAAGTCTGCATTTGCATAACTCTCGTGAGCCCGCGACATGACTGACTTCCAGATTGCCTTCACATAATCGCCGCTCTCCTGGGCGGAATTGTCATCATTCCCTCCCCAGATGCCGCATGTGAGGTAGGGGGAATAGCCGATGAACCACGAATCCCGCACATCGTTGGTCGTGCCGCTCTTTCCCGCCAGTGACATGTTCTCGAAATTGGCGTCAACGCCCGTCCCGGAATCCAGAACATCCTCGAGAGCGACCGTGAGCAGCGCTGCCGTCTCCGGAGTGACCACCTGGTGCTTTTCGGGGACCTTTTCAAGCAGCACCTGACCGTTCCTGTCAACGATCTTCGTATAGTACACAGGTTCAATATACTCACCGCCTCTGGCAAGGGTGCCGTAAGCTGCGGTCATCTCAAGATTAGTGACGCCCCCATAGGTCCCGCCGAGGGCAAGCGCTTCGACCCGGTCTTCCTCTGTCAGCGTCGTGATGCCGAAATCGGAAAGACTCGACCAGACCGTATCCATGCCAAGCTCCTGAAAGCACTTAAGCGCCACAATGTTGCTGGACCTGGTGATTGCCTGATGGACTGTCGTCATTCCTCTGAACTGACCGTCGCTGTTCACGATCTCCGTACCGTCGGAATAGGCGTAGCTCGCGTCATCGATCGTCGTTCCCAGGGTGAAAGCTCCGCTCTCGATGCCTGCCGCATACTCTCCGATCACTTTGATCGTCGAGCCCGGCTGACGTTTCAGCATTGTCGCCCGGTTAAGTATAAGATTAGCTTCCTTAGCCCCCCTGCCTCCGACCATGGCACATACAGCGCCTGTGTTCGTGTCGAGGATGACCAGAGACACCTGTGGATCGGAAGAGTAATAATCGCTCCTGTTTGCTTCCTCCTCACAGATGGCCTGAAGTCGGCTGTTCTCAGTAGAGTAGATTGTGAGACCTCCCCTGTATACGAGGTCCCATGCTTCCTCCTCGGAACAGCCCTTCTGATTCATGAGATCGTTCACTACAGTGTAGAGGAGTGCGTCCTCAAAGTAGCTCATGATCTCCTGTGAGCTGTTGTTATCGGTTGCAGCCTGAGCGATCCGGTCATAGACGGGATCTGCCATGGCCTCATCTCGCTGACCCGGTGTGATGTAGCCCTGCTCAAGCATCTTGTCGAGAACGATCTCTCTGCGCGACGCATTATTTTCAGGATTTTTTCTGGGGTTATAGGTCGTCGGATTCTTGGTAATTGCAGCAAGAACTGCCGACTCAGACAGAGTCAGCTCCGAGACGTCTTTATTAAAATAGTATCTGGATGCCGTCTCGACACCCCAGTTTCCTCCCCCGAGGTTTATCGTGCTCAGATAGTTTTCAAGGATCCACTCCTTGGAAACTTTCTTCTCAAGGCAGACTGCGAGGAACTGCTCCTGGAGCTTTCGCTCCACTTTTTCTGCAAATGACGTCTCGCTCGTCCACTCCTCGAACACGTTATTTTTTAACAGCTGCTGCGTGATCGTGCTTGCCCCTTCATTGAATCCGCCTCGCATCACTCCGCGGACAAAGGCTCTGCAGATACCGTACACGTCAATCCCGCCGTGCTCATAAAATCTCTCATCCTCAATGGCGACAAATGCATGCTGCAGATCCTCAGGAATCTCCGACAGACTCACGTACACCCGGTTCGATTCCTCCCCGGAAAGAGTCAGCGTGACGTTCCCGTCTGTGTCAAGGACACTCGTTCTGTACCATTTAGGAGCCGCGTCAAGAACGCTGATGGAAGGCGCCATCATAAATACGCACACAAGATAAACCATGACAGCCGCAGTCAGTACGGTAACTCCGGATATCGCAAATACCAGAATTCTGGCCCTATTCATATTATTTATTTTCAATAGGTCACCTCCTGACTGAAAACACATAGCTCTGCCATAGTCAGAGCGCAAAAACTCTTACACGATTATTTTTAACATCCTTTTGTGTGCAAATCGTGTTCTGTTTTTTGCGAATAATTTACGATTGGTTACGTTTTGTGATAAACTGTTGTCTGACGCGCTCATCGCGTCAACCGAATGGAGAAGACTATGATAAAAAAGAAACTGTCAATTACCCTCCCGCTCATCCTTGTATGTGTGTCGGCCGCACTCTTTATTTTCTGTGTGTCCGTCGTGCAGGCAGATGAGCTTCCGGAGAATGTAATGTTCGCTGTGACTCATAACATGGGCGGCGAACCCATAGGTCCCTACTACGATTTCGAGGCAGATGGAGGGACCCGCTATCTCTTCCTGCCCGGAGGAGCGGGCGAGGAACTTAAAATTCACTACTCCGGCGACGTCACAGAGGTCAGCGAGGGGCAGCTGGACACAGGAGCCCGCACGATCACAGGTACCATGGGGGCTTTTATCGCCTCCCTGTCAGACGGTCGGGAAGTTCCTGTTGTTATACGGAGATCGAAAATTCCGTCGCTGGAAATCTCACTGAACGACTCGCTGGACGACGTCCATAAAGACAAGGACATGATCAGCACCGGAGCCACCACTGTTCTCACCGACCCGTCGAATCCCGGCAGCAATTTCGTCTCGGCAGGCGACTGCGAGTTCAAGGGTCGGGGAAATTCTTCCTGGGAAGTGTACGATAAGAAAGGCTATCAGCTGAAACTCGGTGAGGCCCGCATGGTCCTCGGAATGGATCGGGCCAAAACGTGGGTACTTCTTGCAAATGCAAGTGACCCCACGCTGCTCCGCAACAAACTTGTCTTTGATATCACCCGGCAGATGGATCTGACATTTGCCCCAGAAGGCGAGTTTGTCGATCTGTGGGTGAACGGCGATTACCGCGGAGTCTATCTCCTGACCGAGAAAGTCCAGATCGGTCCGAATCGTCTGGATCTTACAAGCGGACACGGCATTATCGCGGAGTTCGACAATGCTTTCTATAATAATGAGATATATTTTCAGGATTACTTCGGAAACTATTTTACTCTGAAGGATTCGGCTGATCCGGAGGGGCTCAATGATTTTCTGAAAT